>JAQGHW010000418.1 GCA_028291505.1 Rhodopila sp.
CGCGAATGGCCGGTGGGTCCTCCGGTGGGTCGGGCAGCGCGGTTGGCGGAGGACTGGTGCCGCTGGCTCTGGGTTCCGACACCAACGGGTCGATCCGAGTGCCAGCGTCGTTCTGCGGACTGTTCGGATTGAAAGCAACCTATGGACGCCTGACCAGGGCCGGCAGCTTCCCATTCGTTTCCAGTCTGGATCATTTGGGACCGTTGGCTCGGAATACCGGTGACCTTGCCGCGTCCTATGACGCAATGCAGGGTTATGACGCCGCCGATCCGGTTTGCGTGGATCGCCCCGCCGAACCGGTCACTGAATTGCTGGACACAGGTATAGACGGGCTGCGCATCGCCTCGGCCGGTGGCTATTTCCGCGCCGGCGCGTCGCCCGAGGCGCTGGCCGCGCTGGATGCCGTCGCCGCCGCGCTGGGTGCTTCGGAGACCGTGACGATCCCCGAAGCGCAGCGGGCCCGAGCGGCCGCCTACATCATCAGCACGACGGAAGGTGCGGCGCTGCACTTGGAACGACTGCGCACACGCCCGGATGATTTCGATGCCGATGTGCGCGATCGGCTGATCGCCGGGGCCCTGGTTCCGGCCGCCGCCGTCGTGCAGGCGCAGAAATTCCGCCGCTGGTATCGCACGGAAATGCTGAAGCTGTTCCAGCACGTCGATGCCATCCTGGCGCCGGCCACACCCTGCGTCGCCCCGCTGATCGGCCAGAAGACCTTTGTGCTGAACGGCCAGGAAATGCCATTGCGGCCGAATATCGGAGTCTACACGCAACCGATTTCGTTCATCGGGCTCCCGGTCGTTGCGGTCCCGGTTCCCACGGCGGCCGGCCTGCCGATTGGTGTGCAGATCATTACGGCGCCGTGGCGGGAGGATCTGGCGCTGCGGATTGCCCGGGCGCTGGAAGCCGCCGGGGTGGCCCGCGCCCCGTTGCCGAACCTGAAAGGCTGACCGATGGATATCAATCTGCCCGGCATCAAAGCCGAGGTCGAAGCCGCGTTCGCGTCGTATGAAAAGGCGTTGATGGCGAATGACGTGGACGCATTGCAGGCGCTGTTCTGGGACAGTTCGCACACGATACGATATGGTATCGGCGAGAACCTTTACGGCTATGACGAGATCGGCGCCTTTCGTGCGGCGCGCTCCCCCGTCGGGTTGGAGCGGACGACGTCCCGGACTGTCATCACGACGTACGGTCAGGATTTCGCCACCGCCTCCACCTTGTTCCATCGCGAGACCGCTCCCGGCAAGGTCGGACGCCAGATGCAGACCTGGGCGCGGACGCCGGATGGCTGGCGCGTCGTCGCCGCGCATGTCAGCGTGATCGACGCGCGATGACGCCACTCTGGATCAGGGACCCGCTGGGGATCCTGGCCGAAGGAGCGGAACGCGGGGTCGTCGTCAGTGGCGGCCGGATCGTCGAACTGGTACCGCGCGGGGCCGAACCCGCCACCGCGGGCGCCGTGGTGTTCGATGCCAGCGGGCACACCGTGCTGCCGGGCCTGATCAACACCCACCACCATTTTTACCAGACATTGACCAGGGCAAGCCCGGCCGCGCTGGACCGGACGCTGTTCCCCTGGCTGCAGGCCCTCTATCCGATCTGGGTTCGGCTGACCCCCGACGCGATGGATGCCGCTGCCACCGTGGCCATGGCGGAGCTTCTGCTGTCCGGCTGCACCACCACGACGGATCATCACTACGTCTTTCCGGCGGGCCTCGAATCCGCGATCGACACGGAAATCGCCGCCGCGCAACGTCTGGGCATTCGCGTGGTGCTGACCAGGGGGTCGATGAACCTGTCGCAGCGAGACGGCGGCCTGCCCCCGGACAGCGTGGTGCAGGACGAGGACACGATCCTTGCGGATAGCGAACGGCTGATCGCGCGGTACCACGACACGTCCGCTGGCGCGATGGTGCAGGTCGCCCTGGCGCCTTGTTCGCCGTTCACGGTCACCCGGTCGCTGATGACCGCGACCGCGGCGTTGGCCGAACAGACTGGCGTGCGATTGCACACGCATCTGGCGGAGACCGCTGATGAGGAAGCGTTCTGCCTGGCCTCATTCGGCTGCCGGCCATTGGATTACCTGGAGCAGTGCGGCTGGCTCAACGATCGGACCTGGCTGGCGCACGGCATCCATTTCGATACCGCTGAAATCGGCCGCATGGCTCGGGCGGGGACGTGCGTCACCCACTGCCCATGCAGCAACCAGATTCTGGCCTCCGGCACCTGCTTGGTGTGCGAGATGGAACAGGCCGGCATGTCGATCGGATTAGGCGTCGACGGATCGGCGTCCAACAATTCGTCCAACATGATCCAGGAGGTGCGCGCCGCCTTCCTGCTGCAACGCAGCCGCTACGGTGCCGAGAAAGTCAGCCACCGGGACGCTTTGCGCTGGGCCACCGAGGGATCGGCCGCATGCATCGGGCGGTCCTCGGAACTCGGCCGTATCGCTGTCGGCATGCAGGCCGACCTGGCGCTGTTCAAGCTGGACGAGTTGCGGTTTTCCGGCGCGCTGGACCCCATCGCCGCGCTGGTGCTTTGCGGCGCTCATCGGGCCGATCGCGTGATGGTCGCCGGACGCTGGGTCGTGCAGGACGGGGCGGTTCCGGGGCTGGACATGGCGGCCCTTGTTCGGCGACACAATGCGGCAGCGATTGCTTTGCACGCGGGATAAGGACGCTCAGTCATGGCAGACTATGATCTGGTGATCGCCGGCGGCACGGTGGTCACACCGGCGGACATGTTTCAAGCGGATGTCGGGGTCGTCGACGGGAAGATCGCCGCGGTCGGGATTGGGTTGCGTGGCGAGCGCACCATCGATGCGCATGGGTTGCTGGTCATGCCCGGCGGCGTCGACTCGCACTGCCACATCGAGCAGTTGCAAGCAGGCGGCGGCGCCGACGAGGAGAATTTCATCAGCGGCAGCACCTCCGCGCTGGCCGGCGGCACCACCAGCGTCATTACGTTCTCCACCCAGTTCAAAGGTCACGGCATCCTGGAGCCACTGGCCGAATATGGCCGCCGAGCCGCCAAGACGATGGTGGATTACGGGTTCCACCAGATCATCACCGACGCATCCGATGAGGTGATCTTCAACGAGGTTCCAAAAGTCGTTGCGTCCGGCGTGCGCAGCCTGAAGGTCTTCCTGACCTATGACCCGCTGCATCTGGACGACCGGCAATTCCTGCGCGTCCTGGCGGCGGCGCGACGCACCGGCGCGTTGGTCACCGTCCACTGTGAGAACTATGAGGCGATCCGCTGGCGCACCGCCGCGCTGCTGGCGGATGGCCGGACCGAACCGAAGTACCACGCGTGGTCCCGCCCCAGCGTGGTGGAGCGCGAGGCGACCCATCGGGCAATCGCGCTGGCCGAGATGGTTGACCAACCGATCCAGATCTTCCACGTCTCCTGCCCCGAAGTCGCCGACGAAATCGCTCGGGCGCAGGCCCGCGGCCTGAAGGTCTGGGGCGAAACCTGCCCGCAGTATTTCGTTCTTTCAGCGGACCATATGGATCGGCCGGGGTTCGAGGGCGCCAAGTTCATGTGCAGCCCCGCACCGCGCGATGCCGCGGCCAGCGAGGGGCTGTGGAAGATGATACGCGATGGTGTGCTGGACGTGGTTTCGTCCGACCACAGCGGCTGGAGCTACGACACGCCGGTCGGCAAGCGGGTGAATGGCGTTGATGCCCCATTCAGGGATATTCCCAACGGCGTGCCGGGCCTTGGCTCGCGCCTGCCGATCCTGTTCAGCGAAGGCGTGTCGAAAGGGCGCATCGATCCCTGCGCCTTCGTTCGGTTGACAGCGACTAATCCGGCGAGGCTTTTTGGGTTGTATCCGCGCAAGGGGACGATCGCACCGGGTGCGGATGCGGACCTGGTGTTGTGGGACGCCGGGAAGACCGTGACAATAACGAACGGGCTGATGCAGCACATCATCGACTACACGCCGTACGAAGGGCTGGAGGTGACCGGCTGGCCGGTATCCACCATTCGCCGCGGCCAGGTGGTGATGAAAGACGGCATCGTGCAGGCCGAACCCGGCAGCGGGCAATTCCTCGCCCGCGCACCCTACGACCTGATCAAACCGACCGGAAACCTGCCGTTCGGCTTCGATGCCAGCGCGTTCCTGGTCTGAGGCGGAGAAAATCATGAACCTGATTGACGTCGTCGCCGGTCCCTACACCTTCAAGGCGCGATTCGAGGAAGCCAACGCGCCGAAGACATGTGCGAAATTCCGGTCGTTGCTGCCGTACCGGGAGCGTATCATTCATGTCCGCTGGAGCGGCGAGGGCTGCTGGATCCCGCTGGGCGACCTCGACTTGGGCCTGTCATTCGAGAACCACACCAGCTACCCGGCCCCTGGCCAATTCCTGCTGTATCCAGGCGGGATTTCCGAAACCGAGATCCTGCTTGCCTACGGCGGCGTCCAGTTCGCCAGCAAAATGGGACAGTTGGCGGGGAACCATTTTCTTACGGTCGTCGAGGGTAACGAAAACCTGGCTGCGCTCGGCAAGATGGTGTTGTGGCAGGGCGCGCAGGATATCGAATTCAAGATTCCCTAACGTCCTGCCCCGCGCCCGCTTCCCGCGGACGGTCAGGTTCCCACCGGGCCACCAGCCTTCTTCCAGGCGCCGAAGCCGCCGTCGATATGGGCGACATTCTCCAACCCCATGTCCCGCGCGGTCTTGGCCGCCAAGGCGGAGCGCCAGCCGCCGGCGCAGAAGAAGACGAAGCGCCTGGGCTCCGCGAAGACCGGTTTGGCATAGGGGCTTTCAGGGTCGATCCAGAACTCCAGCATCCCGCGGGTGCAGGCGAAAGCGCCTGGCATCTTCCCCTCACGCTCCATCTCCCGCGGGTCGCGCAGATCGACGAACACGACGTCCGGATTGCCGGTCAGGCCGATCGCGGCCTCAACGGGAAGCGTTTCGATCTCGGCGTTCGCTTCGGCCAGAAGCTGTTTGTAGCCCTTCTTGATTGGCATGCTGTTGTTCTCCCCCGGGAGCGAAACACGATCGACAGGTTGTAGCCGTGCCGCTCGAGGCGGACAAATACATCCGGCTCAGTGGCCGGGCTTGTAGCTGTCGACGAAGCCATCGCGGTTGGGCATGCGAATTTTCGGCAGGCTGTCCGCATCGAGGACAGTCCCATCCGGAACGATATCGTTCAGCCGCAGCACGTAGGCGGTCACTGCATAGACCTGGTCTGGCGACAGCGATTGGGGCGCGGGGAAGGGCATGGCCCGGCGGATGTAGTCGAACAGGGTCGTCGCGTATGGCCAGTAGCTGCCCACCGTCTGCACCGCGTTCGGAGTGGCAAGCGTGCCGCGACCGCCGGTCAGCCGCAGCGCCGGAATGATCGGCTTTTGTCCGCGTTCCCCGTGGCAGGCCGCGCATGTGCTGGCGAACAGTGCCTCACCCTGCGCGACGCTGCCGTTGCCCGGCGGCAAGCCGGCACCATCGGCGCGCACGTCGATATCGGCGGCGGCAATCTCTTGTGGGGTCGCCGGGCGGCCAAAGCCCTGGTGAGGCGGGTCGGCCGCGGCCGCGCTGGTCATCAGGCCGAAACCCAGCAGCAGGGCGACGCTATACCGCAAGCTTCACCTCCCCACCCGGGGCGATCTGCCACGTATGGATGGCGTTGTAGTGGTAGTAGAAGTTGGGTCCCCGTTCCGCCAGCTGGCTCTCGCGCGTTGGCTGGACCATGCCCGTCTCATCCGTTGCGCGGCTCTTGAGCGTGGCGGGGCCGCCATTCCAGGTCCAGGGCAGGCGGAACCGCGTCAGGCATTTCGACAGGATCGGCTCCTGCAACGAGGCATTTCCCCATTTGGCCCCGCCGTCCGTCGAGACCTCCACGCGGGTAATGCGGCCGTTGCCCGACCATGCGAGGCCGGTGACCTCGCAGAAGCCCGGCTGCGCAGGCCCTCGCCCTGGTGACGGCCGGGTGATGACTGATTTCACCTCCATGACGAAGTTGAACTGGCGGGCGATGCCGTCGGTTAGCAGGTCGGTATATTTCGAGGTCTCCTCGCGGGTCTCGAACGGCTGGTCGCCGAGCTTGAGGCGGCGGAGCCATTTGATGTTGATGTTGCCCTCGTAGCCTGGCAGGAAAAGCCGCAACGGATAGCCCTGTTCGGGGCGTAGCCGTTCGCCGTTCTGGGCATAGGCGAGGATGGCGTCGTCCTGCGCCTTCTCGATGGGCACCGAACGGGTCATCGCGGCGGCGTCGGCGCCCTCGGCGAGTATCCATTTGACGCCTGGCTTGACGCCGACCTCAGCGAGTACGTCGGCCAGCCGCACGCCGGTCCATTCCGCGCAACTCAGCAGACCGTGGGTGTCCTGCACGTTCCAATTCGGCTTGATCAGCGAGGCCTTATAGAAACTGGTGTTCCCCGAACATTCGAGGAAGTGCAGGCGCGATATGGATGGGAAGCGGGCCAGGTCATCCATGCCGAAGCTCAACGGGCGGTCCACCATCCCGTGGACCAGCAGCCGGTGTTGGGCCGGGTCGATCGCCGGCGTGCCGGCATGGCTGCGGATATAGTGCAGGCCATTGGGGGTGATAATGCCCTCGAGATCCTGCAGCGGTGTCAGAACCGAGGCTGACGTCGGGAACGGCAGGGTTTCGTGCGGGCGGCGCACGACAGATTTTTCGAACGGCGAGGGGCTGCCGTAGGGCAGTTCGTCGACCGGAGTGCCCTGTTCGAGCATCCAGGGTGGCACGTCGGTTTCCGCGGCGCGCGCCGGCCCGGTGGCGACGGTGGCGGCGGCCAAAGCGATACTGCCTCGGCGCATCAATTGCCGCCGCAATAGGCCGGGTGGTGGCTGGTCTGTCACGATGAGACTCCGCAAGTCGGTCCGCAAGCAACAGGTGTGCGGTTCGGGCCTTTGTTCAACATGCCATCTGTACAACATGCATCGTCGGCATGACGTGCGGCAAATTGCGACGAGATGGTCGCCTGCCGCGACGCGGAACTTCGCAGGACGGGCGATAGCAATGATTTCAAATCGCGATCCTCGCCGCGATCGGCCGGATTGCTCCCTGGCTCACACAGCGGTATCTGATCATTCAAAGGGAGCACGCAAATGGACATTGAAACCGGGATTCAATCCGACACCGACTTCCAGGCCAGACTGGACCTCGCCGCGGTCTACCGCCTGCTGGCGCATTACGGCTGGGGCGATGTGATCTTCAATCACGCCGCCATGCGTGTCCCGTCCAACGCGCGCCACTTTCTCATCAAGCGGCATGAGCTGCTCTACACCGAGGTTACCGCGTCCAACCTGGTTGAAGTCAGTATGGACGACGACCTGGATGAGCGGTCGGGGGTCAATCGGCCCGGCTTCACGCTGCACAGCGGCGTCCTGCGGGGCCGGCCCGACGTGCAGTGCTCGGTTCACGTCCACCCGGAGGAGGGCATCGTGCTCTCCGGCCTGAAGCACGGGTTGCGGCCGCTGTCGCAGAATGCCATGCGGTTCTACAACCGCGTCGGCTACCACGCGTATGAGGGCCTGACCGACAGCTTCGACGAGCGCGAACGCATCATCGCCGCGTTGGGGCAAAATCGTGCCTTGATCATGCGTCACCACGGGATAACCACGGTCGGCGAGACGGCTCGTGAGGCGTTCTCCCTGATGAAGGAGTTCGTGCGTGCCGCGCGGATCCAG
>JAQGHW010000467.1 GCA_028291505.1 Rhodopila sp.
AGAAGCGCGATACGTCGGTTTTGGTTTGAAGTCGCCGATTCACGCGGCGAATCGTGGTCGCGTCGCGACTCACGCTTCTCTGCGATCGGGTACTAGGACGTTTCGTCCGGTGCCTCGATCACCGTGCCGGTGTAGGGCTCGACGTAAACGAGGTGGTCGTGGACGGTTTTCACGCCGGGGGTATTTTCCACCACGACATGGATGCCGTGGCGTTCCTGCTCGTTTGTAATGGTCCCCCAGACATCCGCCACGCCTTCGGCGACGGTGACATTCAGGGTCGTCGTGGGTGCCCAGGGCTGGGCCTCCAGCGCGTTCAGGATGGCGGTGCGGATCGTCCGGTCGTCCGTCGCGAGCGGCTCTGCGTTGCGCACCCGTCCGATCAGCGCACGCAGCAGGTCGGAGCGGCTGACCACACCGACGACCTTGCCGCCGGCGGTGACGGGCAGTCGCTTGATGCGGTTTTTCTCCATCGTTTCGACCACGTCCTCCAGCGGCGCGTTCTGGCCGATGCTGATCACGTCTTCGGTCATCACGTCGCGGACATGGCGGCCGTTGGCGCGGGTGAAATCCGCGGCCTGCCGGGCGGGGGAGACGAGAAGGCGAAGCCACCAGGGGCGGTTGCGTTCGGTGCCGAGTTCGTCGCGTCGGAGCAGGTCGCCCTCGGTGATGATGCCGGCCAGGTCGCCGGCGCCGTCGACGACGAGCAGTCCGGAGATCTGCCGGGTCAGCATCAGGTTGACGGCTTCCTCCACCGTCGCGTCGGGGGCGATGGTGACGCAGTTGCGGGTCATGACGTCGGCGGCGATCATTGGTTCACCCTTCCGGTAACGCGATCGGGTTCGGTCGCGGGGGCAGGATACACGCCAGTGAGCCGATGGTCAGCCATCTGCATGCCGGGCCAGAATGCCGGGCCAGTATGGTTAGGGCCGCGAGACGATGGCGGTCGCAGGTCAGGGCACATCATGGGCCGCATAGGTCACCCGGTCACGATCGTCCTTGGTCCAGGCCCAGTTGATCGTCTTGCACTCCGCCCCGGTGCCGTGGAGCTGACCCCAGTAGGCGGACGGATACACGCCATTGGCGAGCGGCCCGTCCACCACCACGACGACGTGACCATGCGCGTCCGGAGCGGTTTGTTCATCGCCACGCAGCCCGGCGATGACGAGCTTGCCGGCCCGGGCACTGGCCAGTGCCGTCGGGCCGTCGGCCAATGGAACCCAGTTTCCGCCGGCCCGCAGGGTATCGACGATCTGGTTCGCCTGCCCCTGAATCGTCACGCCCAAACCGGCGCCAACCGCCTGGACGAAGCCGCTGCAATCGCCGCTGTGGGCCGGAAATTGCTGCATGCAGACCGTTGTGATTTTGTCGACCATGTCTGTGGCTCCCCCATGATGAGGGCATTATTATGCTACTGTGGAAATGAAATCCATAATGCCGGATGGAGGTCTGGCGATGCCGCCGGGTGGCCTTGGACCCGGGCGGCAACAACCTCTAGGATCGCGAATCTCGCGAATCTGAAGTCCGCCATGATGGCGAACCTCAAGATTCGCGACCCTGGCTTTTTTTCAGTGGCCTGCTTGTCCCCTACGTTCGCCGCGAGATGCGACGAACTTCGGGAGCAGGACACTGGGATCGGGTTGTCGCTCGCAGATGGGGATGGAAGATGGGACCTCTTGTCACGACTGAATGGCTCGCCGCGGAGCTGGGCAAACCGGATCTGATCGTGTTCGACGCAACGAAATACCTGCCGAACGAGCCGAAGGACGGCAAGGCCGAGTTCGTGCGCGCCCACATCCCGGGGGCGCGGTATTTCGACATCGATCAAATTGCTGATCCGGATACCGATCTGCCTCATATGGTCCCGACACCGGGCCGGTTCGCCAGGCTGATGGGCGTGCTTGGGGTCGGCAACGGGTCGAGGGTGGTGTTCTATGACCAGAAGGGACTGGCCTCGGCGGCGCGCGGCTGGTGGCTGATGGGGCTGTTCGGGCACGACGACGCGGCGGTGCTGGACGGCGGATTGCCGAAATGGGTCAAGGAAGGGCGGGCGGTGCAGGACGGCGAAGCGGCCTTGCCCAAGCCGGCGGAGTTCCGTCCGGATTACCGAGCCGGGCAGTTGCGCGGGGTCGGCGACATGCTGCGGAATGTGCTGAGCAGGTCCGAGCAGGTGCTGGACGCTCGGGCGGCTGGGCGGTTCAGTGGGGCGATACCGGAACCGAGGGCCGGGATGCGCAGCGGGCATATTCCGGGTTCGGTCAGCGTTCCGTACACTGATCTGCTTCATGCGGACGGGACGTTTCGGCCGGCGGGCGAGGTGCGGGGACGGTTTGAGGCGGCGGGGGTCGATGGGTCTCGGCCGTTGGTCACCAGTTGCGGCTCGGGGGTTACGGCCTGCATCCTGACGTTGGGGCTGCGGGTGGCTGGTTTCCCGGAGGGCGCAGTGTATGACGGTTCATGGACGGAATGGGGCGGCCGTTCCGACACGCCTGTCGAGATTGGCACCGTTGGGGAGATTGGCTGAGTATGAGTGACGAGACCCGGAAGCGCGGCTTCCGCACCACCCTGTCGCATGTCGGGCGGACCACGAAGCGGGAGCATGGGTTCGTCAACCCGCCTTTGCTGCGCGGGTCCACCGTGCTGGTTCCGACTGTCGCCGAGCGGCAGGCGTTGCAGGCCAGGCGTGGCGAGCAGGTACTGACGTATGGCACCGGGGGGTCGGCCACGCATTGGGCGCTGGAGGACGCGATCGCGGCGATCGAGGGGGGGACCCGGTGCTATGTGGTTTCCACCGGGCTGGCGGCGGTGACGACTCCGCTGCTGGCCTGGCTTCGCGCCGGAGACCATATGCTGATGCCGGATCATGTTTATGGGCCAGCGCGCAATTTCGCGTCCGGGATGCTAAGCGGGCTTGGCGTCGAGACGACGTTCTATCTGCCCGAGATCGATGAGGCGGGGCTGGCGGCGCTGATGCGGCCGAACACCAGGGTGGTCTACACCGAGAGCCCGGGCAGCCATACGTTCGAGGTGCAGGACGTGCCGGCGATCGCGCGTGCGGCCCACGCGGGCGGGGCGAAGGTGTTCATGGATAACACCTGGGGGATCCATCATTTCCAGCCGTTCGCGCATGGGGTGGACGTGTCGATCCAGGCAGCGACGAAGTATCTGGCCGGGCATTCCGACGTGCTGATCGGGTCGGTAACGGTGAATAACGAGGCGGACTGGCAGGTGTTGCACGCAGCCGGGCGGACGCTGGGGCAATATGCCAGCCCGGACGATTGCTGGCTGACCTTGCGCGGGATCCGGACGCTGGGGGTGCGGCTGCAGGCGCAGATGGAATCGGCGTTGCAGGTGGGGCACTGGTTGCGCCAGCAGCCGGAGGTCGCGCAGGTGTTGCACCCGGGATTGCCCGGCGCGCCCGGGCATGAGTTGTGGCGGCGGGATTTTACCGGGGCGTGCAGCCTGTTTGGGGTGGAATTCAAGCGCGAGGTCACGACCGCGGCGACACATCGGTTCGTCGAGGCTTTGGACCTGTTCGGGATTGGCTCGTCGTGGGGCGGGTACGAGAGTCTGGCGGTGCCGACGACGGGATTTATCACTCGGTCGGCGGGGGGGCCGGTGTTCACCGGGCCGATGGTGCGGATCCATATCGGTCTGGAAGATGTGGACGACCTGGTCGCCGACTTGCAGCAGGGGCTGGCGGCGATGCGGCGGTGAATGGTTTTCCGGGCGCGGGGGAAACCAGTCCAACGGCACAGCCGGGACCATACTGATCCTGAACGGCTGGATCGCGGGCCGTAGTGACTGCGTTCCAGAACCGCGCGTGGACGTTCGCGGCCGAACTGATGGAACAGCCGATCATATGGTATCTGCCGATGCGCTACCCCTCCCAAATTTGGGAGGGGGCCACTCGTCTGAACGGATTCGGTCGCCAATACTTGACGTATCGCTGGAAAGCTCGAGCGTCTGTGTTGTGGATGCGACCGGGCGGATCGTGCGCAAGGTGAAGATTGCCAGTGAGCCCGAGGTCCTGACGGCCTGGTTCAAAGGTCCTGGACACGCTCTAATCGGTCTTGATCCAGACGGCTTTCACGTTCAGGTATTCTTCCAGGTGCTGCACGCCGGATTCCCGGCCATAGCCGCTCATTTTATAGCCGCCGAAGGGGACCGCCGGATCCATTGCCTGATAGCAATTGATCCATACCGACCCCGCACGGATCGCTTTCGCCAACCGGTGTGCCTTGCCGACGTCACGGGTCCACACGCCGCTGCCGAGACCGAACTGAGTCTTGTTGCCACGTTCGATCACCTCTTCGATGTCGGTGAACGGGATGGCGGAGATGACCGGGCCGAAGATTTCCTCCTGAGCGATTCGCATGTCGTCCCGCACGTCGGCGAACACTGTCGGCGGAACGAAAAAGCCTTTCGCCATCGCACCGTCCGTCAGGCGCTCACCACCCGACAGTGGACGCGCGCCTTCCTGCCGGCCGATGGCCAGGTAACTGCTGACGCGGGTCATTTGCTCCTGCGAGACCAGTGGCCCGACCTGGGTTTCGGGATCGCTGCCATCACCAACCCGCAACGTTTTGCTGAAGTCCGCGACACGGCCGACGAATTCATCGTAGATTTTCTTTTCTACGAACAGCCGGGTGCCGGCGCTGCAGATCTGGCCGGAGTTGGCGAACACCGCCATGCCCGCGCCTGGTACGGCCTGGGCGAGGTCGGCATCGGCGAACACGATGTCCGGTGACTTTCCGCCGAGTTCCAAGGAGACGCGTTTCAGGTTGCCGGCCGATGCGTGGATGATCGACTGGCCGGTGAGGTGGGAGCCGGTGAACGCAACCTTGTCGACATCGGGATGCGCCGCGAGGGCCGCACCGGCGGTTTCTCCAAAGCCGGGCACGACGTTCACCACGCCCGGCGGAACACCTGCTTCCAGGCAAAGTTCGCCGAGGCGCAATGGGGTCAGGGGGGCTTCCTCGGCCGGCTTCAGCACCACCGTGCAGCCGGTTGCCAGTGCCGGTCCGATCTTCCAGATCGAGGCGGTCAGCGGACCGTTCCACGGGATGATCGCACCGACCACGCCGATCGGTTCTTTCAGCGTGAAAGACACGATTTCACCGGGCAACGAGTTGTTGATCGTTTCGCCGTGCAACGCCGTTGCCATGCCGGCATAGAACCGCAGCATGCCGATAGCGCGGGCCTTGTTGCCGCGCGTGCGGGTGATCGGTGCGCCCATGTCGAGCGTATCGAGTGCCGCGAACTCCTCAATGTCACGCTCCACCAGGTCGGCGAGTTTCAGCAGGATGGCCTGCCGTTGTGCGGGCTTGAACTTGCTCCAGGGGCCGTTGAAGGCTTCGCGCGCCGCGGCGACCGCGCGGTCGATGTCCTCGGCGTCGCCCTCAGCGACGTTTGCGAGGAGTTCGCCGGTTGCGGGATTGCGGGTCTCGAACGTCTTGCCGGATGCGGCTTCCAGCCATTTGCCGCCGATCAGCATGCGCTTCGTCTTGCCATCCAGGAACGGATGGATCTGTGTCATGACGTTCATTAGTTTGGTCTCCTCACCAACGTTGGATCTGTTTCGCGCTGTGGTTCCAGCAGCGCGGCACCGAGCGAGCCGGCGTGTTGGTCGTTTAGGGCGAATGCGACCTCGAAGCCGTCATTCGTGCCTAGTTTCAGGATCAGATCGTCGTCGATCGCTTGCTGTTCCAGTTGCCATTTTCCCAATCGCTGCACGATCCGCAGCGACCCATCCGGGAAACGTTCGTCGAGCGCCGATTGTAACATCCGAGGTAGAGTCATCATCAATCCGGACAGGGCATCGACGGGCAAAACAATACGATGCGTTCCCCCGTCGATGGCGACGAAGTCGAGCGAGATCTGGTTCCCGCCTGGCAGCACAGCCCAGGATTTCAGTTTGTCGCCTTCGATCGGCGCGGCCTGCATCAATTCCTCCGGCGTTACGCTATGTCCGTACGGATATAGCGCTGCACGCGTCAGATGTCCACCCGACACCTGGCGGCGCTATGCGGGCGTGGCTTTACGATCCGGTTTCAAATCGATCAGGGGGGTTCCGTCCAGGCAGTCCAAGCCGCGGACGAGCAGTGTCCTGCCCTGGACGCCCACTAGCGCGACGACCGAGGAGGCGATGGGGTTTGGCCGCACTGGGGAGCGCAAAGCAAAGCTTCCGGTCGTATTCCCGGTGCGGATCGGCGTTTGCAACACCAAGTCCCGCCGTGCCCGGTGCATCCAGTACAGCACCTGGATCCGCGGGTGATCGGCAATATCGGCCAGCGCCTGGTGCCAACGTTCATCGATCACGATCGAACAGACAGGGCCATCCAGGCTGCCGCGTTTGGGGCACTCGCCACGGTTTTTCCATGGTGTGTTAATGACGCCGATAAAATATACGCCGGCATCGGTGGCTGGGGGAAGCGGGACCGCGACTTCCCCCGCACGCAGTTCGTCATCTGTCATGGCGCAATCGTGCCACTTGGCGGGTTATCAAGTCCAGGGGCCGCTTACAATGCCGCGGTGATCGCTTTCACTTCGGTATAGTTATGAAGGACTTCGGCGCCCATCTCGCGGCCCCTGCCCGACTGTTTGTAGCCGCCGAACGGCAACGACGCATCGAACACGTTGTGGCAGTTGATCCATACGGTGCCGGACCGAATGCGGCTGGCAAGCTTGTGCGCCTTCCCGCCATTGGCCGTCCACACGCTGGCCGCAAGGCCGTAGATCGTGTCGTTGGCGCGCTTGGCGATCACGTCCAGATCGTCATCGTCGAACGGCTGAGCACAGACGACCGGCCCGAAGATTTCCTCCTGGATCACCTTCATGTCGGGCGTGGTCTTTTCCAGCACTGTCGGCGCAACGAAGTAGCCCAGGTTGCCGACCCGGTTGCCGCCGACCGCGACGTGTGCCCCGGACCGCCGGCCGTCCTCGATGTAGCCGGTGACGCGGGAGAACTGCTCATCCGACACCAGCGGTCCCATCTCGGTCAACGGATCAAGCCCAGGTCCTACCTTGATCTTTCTGGCGATGTCCGCCACGCCGGCGACAACCCGGTCGTACACAGACTTGTGCGCGTACAGTCGGGACCCCGCGCAGCAGCACTGGCCGTGGTTGAAGAAGATCGCGTTCGCGGCGCCGGCGATGGCGAGGTCCAGATCGGCGTCCGGCAGAATGATCGCCGGCGACTTGCCGCCGAGTTCCAGCGAGACCTTCTTCAGGTTGCCGGCCGCCGCCTGGACGATCAGTTTGCCGACCTCGGTCGACCCGGTGAACGCCACCTTGTCGACGTCCGGATGGGCCGCGATCGCTGCCCCCGCGGTTTCGCCGAAGCCGGTCAGGATGTTCACTACGCCCGGCGGAAAGCCGGCTTCCAGGAACAGTTCACCCAGGCGCAATGCAGTCATCGGGGTTTGTTCGGCGGCCTTCAGCACCACGGTGCAGCCCGCGGCCAGCGCCGGCGCCAGCTTCCACGCCGCCATCAGCAGCGGGAAATTCCACGGAATGATCTGGCCGACGACGCCCACGGGCTCCCGCACCGTGTACGACAGATATTCGCCCGGCAGCGAAAGCGGCAGTGTTGATCCGGTGATTTTCGTTGCCCATCCCGCCATGTAGCGGAACATGTCCACCGCGAGCGGCAGGTCGGCAACTCGGGCCACGGCGTACGGTTTGCCGTTGTCGATCGATTCGAGTTCGGCCAGTTCCTCCAGATCGCGTTCGATCAGGTCGGCCATCTTCCACAGCATCTTGCCGCGTCCGGAGGGTCCGATCTTCGCCCAGACCCCATCGTCGAACGCCTTGCGTGCCGCCGCGACGGCCAGATCGACGTCTACCTTGTCGCCTTCGGGCACGTTGGCGATCACCGTCCCGGTGGCGGGATTGTAGACCGGGAATGTCTTGCCGGACGCCGCCTGCACAAGCTTTCCATTGATCAGCATACCTGCCGAACGGCCGAGAAATCCGGTTGCGTGACGCAGCCTGGGATCAAGCGCGATTGTATCCATGGTTGTCTCCTCCTTGGTTGCCGGCCGTTTCCACTTGGCAGATGCGGCTCGATGGGCCACTATCGCTGTAGCCCGTCATATACTACGACGGGACGCTGGCCGACGCGAGTCGTTATATCCGATCGGGATCAACGTGGGACAAATGGGCGGACCGGGACCGAGCATTGCGATCAGGAGTAGTTCCGTGCTGTCGGGGCCGCTCGACTTCCGCGCGATCCCGGCTCCCTTGGTCAAACGAGAGGCGGCGCCTCGGCGCACGAAGATCTGGGAATTCAATACCAATCTGCACTGCTCGATCATCGGCACGTGCCTGTCCAGCGGTGAACTGCGGCAGGTCCTGAAGAAGTTCGGCATGGCGTCCCAGGATTGCACCGATCACGAGCTGCACAGCATCGCGGTGACGTTGGCGGGACGCCATGACGACGCGGCGCGACAGTTGCATAAGGCGTTGGATCATCGTCACAAGCTGGCGGTCAACCAGTTCGCGCGGGCGGAGGCCGAAGACGCAGTCCGCGCATTGTGGCGAGACGCGGTGAAGCGGGGCGATATTCCCGGCGCCTATTGGGCGACGCTGACGCATCCGCTGACCAACCAGACAATCATCCGTGAGGCGTTCGGCGAGGTGCACATGCTGTCGCACCTGGTCGGATCGGCGAACCGGGCGGACATCAGGCGGCTGTGCCAGCTGGAAGCGGATAAGGCTGCGCTGGAAGCGAAAGTCCAGCGTCAGCAGCACGCGATGCATGAGGCGGTGGTAAGCCGTGATATGCAGATCCGGGAATTGCGGAAGGCGTTGGCGGATCGGATCGTGTCGGAAGCAACCACTGCTGACCCGGCGGACGGTGCGGCTTTGCGAGGCTTGATCGCGGACCGTGAACGGCGTCTTGCCGCCGAGGCGCGCCGTCGTGGTACGCTCGAGGAACGATTGCAGGCGATGCAGGCGGAACGCGATGCCGAACGGGCGGCCCGGGTTGTGGCGGAACGGGCGTGTCAGGCACTGCATCGGGAATTGGATGCGGTTGAGACGTCGCTTGCGGCACCAGCAGAAGATGCGCCGTCTATGCGGCTCGACAACGTTGTTCTGTTGTACGTCGGCGGCCGTCCCAATCAGGTCGGTCACATGCGCGCGATGGTGGAGGGACTGGGCGCGACCTTCCTGCACCACGACGGCGGGGTGGAAAACCACCAGAACCTGCTGCCGGGTCTGACCAGCCGGTGCGATCTGGTGCTGTTCCCGGTAGATTGCATCAGCCACGATGCGGCGAACATCGTCAAATCGTTGTGCCGTCAGGGCGGCAAGCGTTTTTTCCCGCTGCGGTCGGCCAGCGTCACGTCGCTGCTGGCTGCCCTGCAGGTGCCCGGAATGGCCGAAGCCGCGGACTGATTTGGACCGCTGTATCTTCGCCGCTATACCGTTTCCATGTGGATCTTGTCGCCGGAGGAGTGGGAGGCGGTCTGGCTGACGCTGGCGGTCGCCGCGCGGGCGGTCGGTTTTGGCCTGCCGGTGGCCGTGCTGACCGCGTGGGTGTTATCGCGCTATCGTTTCCCCGGCCGAGCGGTGCTGAATGCGCTGGTGCATTTGCCGATGGTGCTGCCTCCGGTGGTGACGGGGTGGCTGTTGTTGATCGTCTTCGGCATCCGCGGACCGATTGGTTCGTTGCTGCAGGATTGGTTCGGCATTCGGCTTGTCTTCACCACTGCGGGCGCCAGCCTGGCCTGCGCGGTCATGACCTTTCCGATCATGGTGCGTTCGGTTCGGCTGTCGCTGGAGTCGATCGACGGCGGGTTGGAACAGGCGGCGCGCACGCTGGGTGCGGGGTGGCTGGACCGGTTGGTCAACATCACGCTGCCGCTCGCCTCGCCGGGCATCCTGGTGGGCGGCATCGTCGGCTATGCCACCTGCCTGGGAGAGTTTGGCGCGGTCATTACGTTTGCCGCCAATATACCGGGGCAGACGCAGACTCTGCCACTGGCGATCTACGCTGCGCTGCAAGTGCCTGGCGGAGAGGCGAAGGCCGCGCAACTGTCGATGGTTTCGCTTGTATTGGCACTGATCGGGTTACTGTTGTCGGAATGGATCGGTAAGCGCTTGAATAACATGCTTGGCCGATGAGTTTTTTGGTCGTGCTGCGTCATCGATTTCCGTCGCTTTTGATGGACATTGCGTTCGAGGTCCCTTCGCCGGGCGTGACGGCGGTGTTCGGTCCTTCAGGTTCCGGTAAAACAACGATCATTAATGCCGCTGCCGGTTTGTTGCGGCCGGAGACATGCCGCATCGAGGTCGATGGCGCGGTGCTGGCGGACACGCAGTCGGGGGTGTGGCTGCCGCCGGAGCGACGCCGGGTCGGACTGGTGTTTCAGGACTCGCGGCTGTTCCCGCATATGTCTGTCGCCGCCAACCTGCGCTTCGGCATGCGGCGTGTCGGTCCCGGGTCGATTCGTTTTGACGAAGTCGTCGATCTGCTCGGTCTTGATGCCCTGCTTCAGCGCCGTCCCCACACACTGTCCGGCGGCGAGCGTCAGCGTGTCGCGATCGGCCGGGCGCTGCTGGCTCAGCCGCATCTGT
>JAQGHW010000593.1 GCA_028291505.1 Rhodopila sp.
AGCACGGACTGCAGGATCTCGATCGCCTTCCCCACATACCCGCCATACGTCGCGGTCACCACGCCCGAGGCCATGTTCTGTCGCGCACGCTCCCGCAACGTCTTGACATCGGTCAGAAACGGCTTCGCTTCTTTTTTCACAGGGGCGTTACTCACCGCGATCTCCTTCTGGGTCGATATACCAAACCGTAACGTAGGGCCGCGGGTCCTGGTTCGATGCGCCCGGCGGCGTCGCCATGCTCCGTGACTTGACATTCCCGTCATCCGCTTCCCACGCTGCCCGCAAGGGAGGAAATCATGAAACTATTCGGCACCGTCCGTTGGGCCGTCGTGGGACTGCTGTTCCTGGGCGGAATGATCAACTACCTCGACCGAGCGGCGCTGTCCGTCGCCGCACCGTTCCTGACCAAAGAACTGAGCCTTTCACCGTCCGAACTCGGCATTGTATTCAGTGTATTCTTCTTCGGCTATGCGGCATTCTGCTTCATCGGCGGCTACGCATCCGACCGCTTCGGCGCCAGGAACGTGTTCGGCGTCGCATCGATCGTCTGGTCGGTGTTCTGCGGCCTGACCGCGACCGTGTTCAGCTTCACCTCGCTGCTGGTGGTCCGAGTGATCTTCGGGATGGGTGAGGGGCCCTACGGCTCCGCCGCCAACAAGCTGGTCAGCAACTGGTTCCCCCGCCGCCAGCAGGCCACCGCGGTCGGCTGGGCCAACGCCGGAACCCCGTTGGGCGGCGCACTTGCTGGCCCACTCGTCGGCTTCATCGCGCTGACCTGGGGGTGGCGCGTGTCGTTCGTCATCATCGCCGCGATCGGCCTGTGCTGGTCCGTGGTCTGGATACTCGCGGTCACCGAACGGCCGGAGCAGAACCACCACGTCAGCGTCGCCGAACTGTCCGAAATCGCCGCCGACCAGGAGCCATCCCGCACCGGACCGCCCATCCCGCTGGGTTCGCTGCTGACGCGCCCGGCCGTGCTGGCCACCGCGTTCGCCTTCTTCGGCTACGCCTACATCCTGTATTTCTTCCTCTCCTGGTTCCCCACCTACCTCACCAACGCGAGGCATCTGAGCCTGCAGAGCATGAGCTTCGTCAGCACCATCCCCTGGCTGCTCGGCTTCGTCGGCCTGGCGGCCGGAGGATCAGTTTCGGACGCCATCTTCCGCATCACCGGCAACGCGGTGGGAGCCCGCAAACTGGTGCTGGTCGGCGCCCTGCTGATCGCCGCGATCTGCGTCGCCCTGGCCGGCAGCGTGGACACCGTCCAAGCCGCGGTCGCACTGATGGCGGTGTCGGTGTTCTTCATGTACCTGACCGGAAACACCTACTGGGCGATCATCCTCGACACCGTGGACAAGGACCGCGTCGGCGGCGTCGGCGGCTTCGTGCACCTGATCGCCAACACCGCGGGCATCGTGGCCCCATCCGTCACCGGCTTCATGGTGCAAGCCACCGGCGGCAGCTACGCCGGCGCCTTCGGCCTGGCGGGCGCGATCGCCGTCCTGGGCGCCCTATCGGTGGCGGTGTTCGTCCGCGCGCCCGCGGGCTCCCCACGCCTGACCCAAGCCACCACGCGGGCGTGAACGAGCCCGGGTCCGCCCGGCTTAGACGCGTGCGGACAGGTGGTGAACGGCAGCGCGACCAAGCACCTGGTCGAGTGCTGATCGCAAAACCGGCAACGCGTCGCGGGGCAGGGGGTCAAGGCGAACGCTAGAGCATTTTTAGGCTGACTGGAAACAGTCAGCATGCTTTAGACCTTTGTTTTCACGAGCAACTTTATCAACCGGACTGTTCCAGTCAGGCTGATGTTGCTCTAACCACCCACGAACAGGAAGCCCTTCACCTAGCCACGGACGACCCCGAGCTGCCCGAGGTATGCCACGCCGAACGCCACAAACGCGCGCACAACCGGCCGCATCATGCCACCACCCAAAAACACCAGTTGCACGGGTTCGGCCGCCGGCTCGTAGTCCGCCAGCAGCCGCACCAGAGACCCAGCCTCGAGTTCCTCCACCACCTGGTATGACAGCGGCCGTGCCAGTCCGAACCCGGACCGGGCGGCCAGCAGCATCGCCTCAATATCATTCACCAGCAGCCGAGGCGTCAGCCGCACCACGCGCTGCGCCCCACCATCGCCTCCCTCGGCGCGGAACCGCCACTCCAGCAGGCCGCCACGCGAGAAAGCCACGATCGTCGCATGTCCCGTCAGGTCGGCGGGAACGATGGGAGTGCCATGCTTCGTGAGATAGTCCGGGCTTGCCACCACAACACGCCGAACCGTCCCGATCCGGCGCACCATCAGCCCCGAGTCCGTCAACGGCCCGATCCGGACGGCGACGTCCAACCCGTCCTCGACCAGATCCAGGTTGCGGTCCGCCAGTTCCAGTTCGACGCGCAGATCAGGATGTTCGGCCTGGAACGCCAGCATGCACGGCGTCACGTGCCGGCGCCCGAACACCACTGGTGCCGTCACCCGCAACGTGCCGCGCAGCGCAGCCTCCGCTGGGGCGTGCATCGCCTCCGCATACAAATCCAGCAGCCCACGCGCACGATCAGCCAGCACCCGCCCCGCCTCGGTAGGGGCAAGCCGCCGCGTGGTCCGCTCCACCAGCCTGGCCCCAACCCGGTGCTCCAGCGCCGCGATCGTCCGCGTGATGGCCGGCGGTGACCGGTGCAGCCGCCGCGCCGCCGCGGCCAGGCTGCCGGTATCAAGCACCGCCACCAGAACCGCCATCTCGTCCAGCCGGTCCATCATATTCTTTCGTTTGGTGGAAGACTAACTTCACAAATCGCCGGCTAGCGCGCAACAACCGCAACAGCCAAATCATTCGACATGAACCAGACCCTCTTTCATCCCGGCGAGCATGCGGCCCAGGCGAGTGCCGGCGTCGCATCCCCCAATCCCGCGATCCGCGACTGGATGCCCGATCAGCACCGGGCGTTCTTTGCTTTGCTGCCATTCCTGCCGACAGCGACAACCGATAAGCAAGGCGCCCCGGTCGCGACCATCCTGACCGGACCGCCCGGCTTCATCGCCAGCCCCGATCCCAATACGCTGCATATCGCGGTTCGGCCCGATCCCGCGGACCCCACCGCGCGCTTTCTCGTCCCCGGCGCATCGGTTGGCCTGCTTGGCATCGATCTCACGACCAGGCGACGGAACCGCGCCAACGGCGTGCTGCGCACCACCGGACCCGACGGCCTGACTGTCTCGGTCGCGCAAAGCTTCGGGAATTGCCCGCAATACATACAGACACGTGCGTGGCAGGACGCCCCGGCGAATACCCCGGGTCCGGTCGAGCACCTGTCCGACCTCGATCCCGCCGCCCGAGCGGTTATCCAGACCGCCGACACATTCTTCGTGGCCAGCAGCAGCGGCGGCGGGGCCGGGGCGATGGGTGGCATGGACATCAGCCATCGTGGCGGGTGTCCAGGCTTCGTCGCTGTCGACGGCCAGACGCTGACGATCCCCGATTTTCGCGGCAACCGCTACTTCAACACGTTAGGCAATCTATTGCTGGACCGGCGTGCGGCGCTGCTGTTCGTGGACTGGACGGACGGAAGCTTGCTTCACCTGCAAGGTGAGGTCGAAATCCTATGGAACCAGAATGGCGGGTTCGCCGGTGCAGAGCGTCTGTGGCGGGTCTTTGTCAGCCACGCCTGGCGACGCACGGGCGCCATGCCGTTGCGTTGGTCGTTTCAGCAGTACGCACCCCAACTCCGGCAAACCGGGATTCGGACCGCGTGAATCGCCCTCTCAATCTCTAAAGCGGCAACTGGCGCCCGATCAGCTCCGCCAGCACGGCCGGCGACAGCGGCGTCGTCGGAATCTTCATCACCGGTTGCGGCAGCTTTATTGGCTCCAACGATTGGGGCTCCGGGGGACTCTGTGTCGCCGTGGACCCGCGAGTCGCCGACGAACCCTGCGCCGCGGAGGAACCTTGCGTCGCTGTGGAGGCCCAGTCGACGCTGCTCCCGCTCAGTCCAGATAGGGCGTCCAAAGACATGTTCTTATTCCTGTCCAAAAGTCCTCGTGGGCACCTGTCGTAAGACGCAAACAGCGTGCCAAGCTCAGGACATTGAATTTCTACAGTCTTCTCCCCCGCTGACCCGGCAATAGCTGCCGGTAGCCGGACCTACCGGGCAATTCGTGCCGACTGCGACTCCGGTTTCGCACCGGCCCCGTGGAGCGCCACCAAACGCTCCAACGCCCGTTCATCGGTCAGGATAGCTGCCTTTTCCGCCGCGGTAAGCGTCGGCCATACGGTTTCAATACAGTCGGCTTCAGCCAATTTCACCGAACCGGTCAGCAGCGCCACGTTCAGCGGATCGATCCCCGGACGGCGTCCCGGCGGCAGCATCCGGCGGTGCGCGGCCAGCAGTGCCGGATCATGCATCAACATCGCAACACCATCCAACCCCGGTTGCGCCCCCGCCTGCGTCGCCCCCGTCTGCGTCGCCCCCGCTTGCCGGTACAGCGCCGCCGATCGCTGCAATACCTCGGGTGGATGGATTTCCTCCGGTATGCGCAACAAGCCGATCTGCCGCAGGCCGACCCCCAGGGAACGCCGGCCGGTCAGCGAGGCCAGCGGCACCGCCAGGGCCAGGCCCAGCACAACCGGCAGCATCCACAATGCCAGGTAAGGTGAAACCGCCCAGGCGCCAACGCCCAGCAGCACCCCCAGAATGGTGTGCCGCCGATACAGACGCACGATATCGCGCAGCGGAATCCCCCCGTCATCGCGCCGCTGCGCATTCCACCCGGAATCCCGCCCCAGCAGAATGGCGACCACATCGATCGACTGGGTCAGCATCACCACCGGCGCCATCAATCCGGCGATCAAAGTTTCCAGTATCAAACTCACGAAGAGCCCGAGGAACCCGCCGCAGCCTCGCCGCAGGTCGCGGCGAACCATGACGGTAAACATGCCCAGCACCTTCGGCACCAGCAGCAGCGCCATCGTCCCAATGAACACCCACATCGCTCGGACTGGATCGATCACCGGCCACTGCGGGAACAGCGACTTGCCGACGGCAGGGAAATAGTCGGGCGGGATGAACCTGGCCTGCAACGCGATCAGTATGCCGCTCAACAGAAACAGCAGCCACAACGGGGCAGTGATATAGGACCCGATGCCGGTCAGCAGATGCATCCGGCTGACCCAGTACAGGCCGCGAGCCGGCAGAACCCCGATGTGTTGCAGGTTGCCCTGGCACCAGCGGCGGTCGCGCACCGCCAGATCCATCAGCGACGGCGGGCTTTCCTCATAGCTGCCCTCCAGGCCCGGCATCATGTGGATCGCCCAGCCGCCGCGGCGCATCAACGCGGCCTCGATAAAGTCGTGGCTCATGATGTGGCCGCCAAACGGCTTGCGACCCGACAGTTCCGGCAAGCCCGCATGTTCGGCGAACGCCACCGTGCGGATCAGTGCGTTGTGTCCCCAGTAGTTGCCCTCGGCGCCGTGCCACCAGGCGATCCCATGCGCGATCACCGGCCCATACACCCGCCCGGCAAATTGCTGCATCCTGGCAAACAGGGTCGTGCCGCCGGTGATGATGGGCAAGGTCTGGATCAGGCCAACGTCGGGATGCGCCTCCATCGCCCGCACCAGAGCCACCAGGGTATCGCCGCGCATCACGCTGTCGGCATCCAGGATCAGAAAGTGCGGATAGGCGCCGCCGAACCGGCCAACCCATTCGGCGATATTGCCCGCCTTGCGCGCGGTGTTCTTCGCGCGGTGCCGATAGAAGATCCGCCCCGCCCCACCGGTCCGTTCCCGCAGTTCGAGGAACGCCTTCTCCTCCTCGATCCAGGCTTCCGGTAGCGTGGTATCGCTCAGGATGAAGATGTCGAAGCATTCGCTGGCGTGCAGGCCCCGCAATGCTTCATCGATCGCCTCCAGCCCCGCCATGATCCGAGCCGGCGATTCATTGTAGGTCGGCATCAGCAAAGCGGTTTTGGCGGAGGGCAGGGGGCCCGGCGCCACCAATCGCCGCCCGCCGCCGGCCATGACCGAAAGGAAACCGGCGATCGCGCTGGTGAACGACAAAGCGATCCAGGCGAACAGCGCCACGAACACCGCCAGCATGAAGATCGCCAGCGGCGTCGCGCCGTTGACCGCCAGCACGCGATACATCTCCCGCGCGCCGAACCCGGTCATCACGATCGCGCCGCCGATCACCAGCAGGCGCCGCAATCCCATGGCCCGCGGCGAGGAAACAGGCCGTCCCGCCCGCTTCGGCGCATGACGCAACGACTGCGTCGGCATCGGCAGCGGCGCCTCCGCCGGCAGCGCCCGGAACGTTACATCAACATCCATATTATCCTTGCGTCCATCGATAGATCCACGTCTCCGTCAGCGGCTGATCGCCCTGCATCAACCTGGCATGCAATTCCACCAGTTTATTGTCCTGCGTATCGAGTTCGATGCTCACCCGCCAACCGCTGACGTCGGGATTGGCTTGCGTCACCGCACTAACGATCTTGCCCTTGTCGGCGCCGGTGTCCAGCGCCGGCGGAGCGTCCGCTTTCAACCCCTTCAGCGAATCACCCACGAAATCGATGATGAACTGCCGGTGCTTCTGGTCGAACGACAGGCCGCATCGCGTCTGCATCGCCTGCGCCAGCTTGACCTCGCCCGGGGGCGCCCAGCCCCAGTGCAGCCGGTAGTTCAGCAAATACTCGCCCTTGGCACGCAACGGATCATGCGGCCGCCAGAACGCCACCATATTATCGTTGACTTCCCGGTCGCTCGGGATTTCCACCAGCTCGACGACACCCTGGCCCCAGTCGCCGATCGGCTCGACCCACAATGATGGCCGCTTCTCGTAACGGCTTTCCAGATCCTGGTAATCGACAAAGGCCCGCTGGCGCTGCGCCAGCCCAAACCCGCGTGGGCTGGTATCCTCGAATGAGCTGATCTGCAGGTCCCGGGGGTTCGTCAGCGGGCGCCAGATCCGATCGTCATGACCGGTGTGCAGTTGCAGCCCATTCGAGTCATGCACCGCCGCCCGCCAGTCGTCGAAGCGCACGCGATCATTGGCGTCGAACAGGAACATGCTGGTCAGCGGCGCCAGGCCGGCCTGTGCGATGTCGGTGCGCGGGTAGGTCGCCGTTTCGGTATCGAACACGGTGTCGGCGCCCGGCCGTATGGTAAACCGGAATGCCGCCGTTGCACTCGGGCTATCCAGCAACGCATGAATGACGATGATGTCCGCACCCTGCGCCGGCCGCTCCAGCCAGAAGGAGCGAAACACCGGAAACTCCTCGCCGCTGGCATCCGCCGTCTTGATCGCCAGTCCGCGCGCCGACAGCCCGTAGCCCTGGCCCTTCCCAACCGCCCGGAAATAGCTGGCACCGAGAAACGCACACACCTCGTCGAGCCCCGCTGCATGGTTCAGCGGATAGTCGATCCGAAATCCCGCGAATCCCAGGTCACCCGCGCTGGGCGCCACCTTCTCAAATGTAAACATGTCCGAGCTGTATTTGATCGGATCGGCTCGGCCGTCGGCGACCTCGAAGATATTCACCCTGTCGTGATAGATGTAGCCACGATGGAAGAACTGGACGGTGAATTTCCGCCCCTGGCCGCGCCACACGGATTTCGCGGGATCAAACCGAATCCCCTGATAAGCTGAAAAATCCAGGTCCTTGAACGGCGCCGGCAGCGTGCTGTCTGGCGCCTTGTAGGGCTGCAGCGCCAACTGGCGCGCCATGTTGCGGACTGTCGAACCGTCGAATGGCGTGGCTGCCGGGGCCGGATCGACGGCGGAGGCATGGTCGGCAGCAGCCAGCAGCGGCAAAGACGCGCTGGCGCCAAGGAAAACGCGACGAAGCAATGGTCACCTCCGGATGGGAACGATGCGCACATGGCACTACAACTGCGCCGAATTGTGGCAGCACGCCGCACGTTTCGGTGAGAGCGGCATTTATGCCGGATCGATCTCGCTTTCGATGATCGCGCCCATGTCGCGTTCCGCCACGGCAAGGTCGAAGCTGGCCTGCAGATCGACCCAGAATTTCGCGCCGTTGCCGAAATACCGCCCCAACCGCAGTGCCGTTTCCGCCGTCAGCGCCCGACGGCCACGCACGATGTCGGTGATCCGGTTCGCAGGCACGCGCAGCTTCAGCGCCAGTGCGTTCGCGGTCAGGCCCCGCGCCACCAGTTCATCGGCAAGCGTTTCGCCAGGATGGGACGGCGGCAGCGTTACGCCGTCCGGGTAATGAAAAATTTCATCGTCATCCGGTCGAGCAACCGGAGCAACAGCGCGGGCCATGACAATCTGATCCATGTCAGTGCGGGTCCAGGATGTGAAGGTCATAGGCGTCGCCGTCCTTGAAGCGGAATACGATGCGCCACGGCCCATTCACATCCACCGACCAGAAGTCCCGTTTGTCGCCCTTCAGCTTATGCAACCCAACACTGTTCAACCCGGCCAGAGCCTGCAGGTTGGAAGCCGTATTGATCTGCCGAAGCCGACGGTGCGCGAGCGCGACATCCATGCCGGAGAACCTGGACTTGCCTTGTTCGACGAACTGCCGCGTCGCGGAGCCCTTGATCGAGCGGATCATGCGTATCCCCTTCCGCCCCCGACGATGGCCGCCCGGGGTTAAGGAAAGGTTTACGCCCGCAAGAAAAACATAATACACGGAACGTAGTATGTCAAGCATATGGCCGGACCGGTCAAAGCAGCTTCAGCGCCAGGAATCCCCCCACCACGCCAAGCGCCAATGCGCTGGTCACCAGCGTCAGTCGCCGCTCGATGAAATCCCGAACCGCGTCGCCATAGAAATGCAGCAGCGTCGCCACCAGGAAAAACCGTACCCCCCGCGTGAGCGCGCTCGCCATCATGAAAAGCAAGAAGTCGAACCGAGCCGCCCCAGCGGCGATGGTGACGATCTTGTACGGGATCGGCGTCAGGCCTTTGATCAGAATGATCCACATCCCGTACTCCTGGAACTTCGCCTGGAACGCCGCATAGGCCGCGCCATACCCGTACATCCGCAGGATCGGCTGCGCGATCTGGTCGAACACCGCGAACCCGATCAAATACCCCAGCGCCCCGCCGGCCACGCTCGCCACCGTGCAGATCGCCGCGAACTTCCACGCCGATCGCGGTCGTGCCAGCGCCATCGGCACCAGCAGCGCATCCGGCGGAATCGGGAAAAAGCTGGCCTCGGCGAACGCAATCAGCGCAAGCCACCAGCCGGCGTAGGGGGAGGCGGCCAGCGCCATCACGCGGGCATACAATTTGCGGAGCATGCGCCGCCCTTTAGCAGCCCACGCCGCTGGGGTCACGCGTTGCGATGCTACCGCAGCCGGAAGCGCTGGATCTTCCCGGTCTGGGTCTTCGGCAGTTCATCGAGAAACTTCACCGAACGCGGATACTTGTACGGCGCGATGGTCGCCTTGACGTGGTTCTGCAGCCGTACCCGAGTCGCCTCATCCGCCGCCACACCGTCCGCCAGCACGACATGCGCCTCAACGATCTGCCCGCGCTCCGCGTCGGTCACACCGACGACGGCGCATTCCTTCACCTCGGGGCAAGCCAGCAGAGCCACCTCCACCTCCGGCCCGGCAATGTTGTAACCAGCCGAAACGATCATGTCGTCGGAGCGTGCGGCGAAATGGAAAGCCCCCGCCGCATCCTGCACGAACGAGTCCCCCGTCAGGTTCCATCCGCCACGGACATACTTGCGCTGGCGCGCGTCCCCGAGGTAGCGGCAACCCGTCGGCCCACGCACAGCCAGGTGACCCACCGTCCCACGCGGCACCTCGTTCATGTCGTTGTCCACCACCCGAGCCTGATAACCCGTCACCGGTTTCCCGGTCGAGCCCGGGGCCATGTCGTCAACCCGGTTGGTGATGAAGATGTGCAGCATCTCGGTCGACCCGATCCCGTCGAGGATCGGCTTGCCGGTCTTGCCCATCCATGCCTCGAAGATCGGGGCCGGCAGCGTCTCGCCCGCCGACACCGCGATCCGCAGCGACGACAAATCCGCCCCCGCCTCCATTGCCGCCAGCATCGCTCGGTACGCCGTCGGGGCGGTGAAGCTGATCGTCGCCCGATACTTCTGGATGATCTCGATCATGTTCGGCGGCGACGCATTCTCCAGCAGAGTCGCCGCCGCCCCAAACCGCAGCGGAAAGATCGCCAGCCCACCAAGCCCGAAGGTGAACGCCAGCGGCGGCGATCCGACAAAAACGTCGTCCGGCGTCACGCCCAGCACCTCCCTGGCATAGCCGTCCGCGATGATCAGCAGGTCGCGATGGAAATGCATCGTGGCCTTCGGCTCGCCGGTCGTTCCGGAGGTAAAACCGAGCAGCGCCACGTCGTCCCGCCCGGTGCCAACGGCCTGAAACCGCACCGGTTTACCCAGCGCCACGCGGTCCAGTTCGGCGTCATGGTTGGCCGTCCCGTCAAACCCGACAACGGTCCGCAGGAACGCGCTGTCCTTAGCACAGGCGACCAGTTCATCCATCAGCCGCGTGTCGCACAGCGCCAGCGAGATTTCCGCCTTGTCGATGATCTGCGTCAGTTCACCGGCGCGCAGCATAGGCATCGTGTTGACCACCACCGCGCCGGCCTTCGTCGCCGCCAGCCAGCAGGCCACCATGGCCGGATTGTTGGCCGACCGAATCAGGACCCGGTTGCCGGGTTTGACCCCGTAATCCTCGACCAGGGCGCGGGCGATGCGGTTGGTCCAGTCGGTCAGCTCCTTGTAGGTGCGATGGCGGCCATTGCCGATCAGCGCGGTGTTGTCGCCAAATCCCTTGCCGACCATGGCATCGGTGAATTCCACCGCGGCGTTCAACCGCTCCGGATAGTCAAAGCCGTCGAGCAGCAGGTCCGGCCATTCGTCCGCCGGCGGAAGCCTGTCGCGGGTGAACGTATCCAGATGCGCCGAAACGCCCAGCATATTAGCAGTGACCGCCACGTCGCCCTTCTCCTCAAAGTGCCAGCCTCGCCGCCGGCCACAAACCACAACGGCCGGCCTCGGACTTGTCCGCGGGAAAATGCAAGCCGTATAAGACACCAACCAAAGGGCCACGTCAGCCGGGCAAATCGTCCGGCCGGCGCGGCCCAAAAACAGACGATCCAGATGCAGCGCAGCGATCCCTTGCATCGGGTCCAGAAGGAGACGCCGCCAACATGACCACCACCACTGTCGCCCGCCTGTTGGCGGACAGCCTGGAAGCCCACGACATCGACCAGATCTTCTGCGTCCCCGGCGAAAGCTACGTCGGCCTGACCAGCGTGCTCGCCGAACGCAACTCGATCCGCATGATCGTGTGCCGGCATGAGGGTGGGGCAGGGTTCATGGCGGTCGCCGACGGCCGCCTCCGCAACCGCGCCGGCGTCTGCATCGTGTCGCGCGGTCCGGGCCTGTCCAACGCGATGGTGTCGCTGCATTCGGCGTTCCACGACGCCACCCCGATGGTGATGATGGTCGGCCAGGTGGAGCGCAAGGACTTCGGCCGCCTCGCCTTGCAGGAGCAGAACTATTCGAAAATGCTCTCCGACATCACCAAAAGCGTCATCGAGGTGAACGAACCGGAGCAAGCTTCCGAGGCCATCGCCCGCGCCTTCCATATCGCCGAAAGCGGCACCCCCGGCCCGGTCGCCGTGATCCTGCCCGAGGACATCTTCGACGAATCCACCGACGCCGAACTGAACCAGCCACGCCCGAGGGTCGTCGCCGGCCCGCGCATCCAGGACCTGGAACGCCTGGCCGACATGCTGGCGAAAGCCGAACGGCCGCTGATCCTGGTCGGCGGTGCCCTGCTGGCCGACAGCCTTTTCGACAAAGCGGTCTACGCCGACCTGCAGCGCCTGTCCGAGGAATGGGTCCTGCCCATCAACCCCACCCATCGCCGTCCCCAACTCTTCGACGCGCGCCATCCCAACTACGGCGGCTACATGGGCATCCGAGTTCCGCCGGCCTTGATTGGCGAAATGAAAAAGGCCGACCTAATCGTCGCCCTGGGCGAGCGCCTGACCGACACCGTCACCCAGTCCTACAGCTTCCCCGCCGCCCCTCAGCCGCAGCTTCCGCTGGTCCACATCTGGCCCGATCCGAACGAGGTCGGCCGAGTCTGGCGCGCCGATCTCGGGATGCCCTGCGACCCATACGAGGTCATCAAGGGCCTGCTCGCCCGCAAAACCCCGTCCGATGCAGCCAAGCGTCGCGGCTGGGTCGACGGCTTGCACAAGATCCATCTGTCGCTGCTGGAGAAGACCTGGGAGCCGACCACCGACGGCATCAACTTCGCTGCTGTCGTCTGCGAGATCGACAAGCACCTGGCCGACGACGCTATCATCACCTCCGACGCAGGCAATTTCGGCTCGTATATACACCGGTATATCGGCTTCAAGCCGGGCCAGGAGTTCCTGTCCTCGGTCGTCGGCGCCATGGGCTCCGGCATGCCGATGGCGGTGGCGGGCACACTGCGCCGGCCGGGCAAGCAGGTCGTCGCATTCATGGGCGACGGCGGCGCATTGATGATGGGCAACGAGATCGCCACCGCCTGTCAATACGGCGGCAATCCGATCGTCATCATCTCGGACAATTCCATGTACGGCACGATCGGCATGCACAGCTACGTGCGCTATCCCGACCGCAAATTCATGGACGCCACCCGCCTGACCAACCCGGACTTCGCCGCCTGGGGCCGCTCCTTCGGCGCCGAGGGCATCACCATCCGCGAAGAATCCGAGATCCCCGAAGCCATCGCCCGCGCCTTCGCGGTAAAAACCAAGCCGGTGGTCGTCCACTGCCTGACCTCGGCGGTACAAATGAGCGCCTGGCGCCGCTTTCAGAACGGTTCGACCCTGCCGTAGCGCAGGCAAAGAACGGTTGGTCAACCACCGGCCGGAACGGGTCGGTGATTGCCGTGTCGAAGCCGGTTGTGTCATGGCCGGACTTGGCCCGGCCCAGGGCAATCGGGTGAAGGTACGTAACAAAAGGCTATAGGTCGAATCTGTGCCAATCTGCGACTCGATTCGGGGAGGCGGCGATGGATGACGGGACACCGGATTAAGATCATCGATAAGAAGGCCGATTACCCGGGGCCAACCCGGGCGGACCCGGGCGCGCGTAAACGCAAGATTTTTTCACCACAGAGGCGCAGAGGCCCAGAGAATTCCGACCGCGCTGGGCTTCATGCACGCGATCCCGCAGACCCAGTCCGTTTCGCAAAAATCGACGGCAAGTAAACCGCCGGGCTTTCTCTGCGCCTCTGCGCCTCTGTGGTGAAAAAATCGGTAGATCCCCACACACACCGACCTTTTCCACGACG
>JAQGHW010000621.1 GCA_028291505.1 Rhodopila sp.
GCTGGCCGTTGAACAGAATATCGTTGTTCTGCAACAATGGACCTGGCACGGCTTGCGGCACCTTATCCGGATGCGACAGCTTTGCGGCGTTGTCGGGTGTGATGATCGCCAACACCCCTGGCATGCCCTGGGCTTCCTTCAGATTGAAGCCGGTGATCGATCCCGCCGCGATGGTGCTTTGTACCAGCACGGCATGCACGACGTCGGGGACGTGGAACTCCGCTGCGTATTTGGCGGCGCCGGTGACTTTCAGGCGGCCGTCGATGCGGTCTATAGATTTGCCGATCATTGCCATGGACGACTCCTCAGGCCGAGACGGTTTGCAGGGCGCGCAGTACCGTGCGTCGCAGCAGCACGAGCTTGAACGCATTCATTTGGGCGAGTTTGGCCCCTGCGCCGGCCTGGTCGGCGGCTTGTTTCAGGGTGGCGGCGTCGGCTTGCTTTCCGGTGAGGGCGGCTTCGACCTCCGGCAGACGCCACGGCCTGGTCCCGACGCCGCCGGCGGCGACACGGGCTGAACGGATTGTGCCGCCATCGATCTGAAGCGCTACGGCTGCCGATACGATGGCGAATTCGAAGCTCGCGCGGTCGCGAACCTTGAGGTAGTGGGAGCGTTGCGCGGCGGCCGAGGCGGGCATGTCGATCGCGGTGATCATTTCGCCCGGCTGCAGCACCGTTTCAATGTGCGGTGTGTCGCCGGGCACTTTGTGGAAGTCCCCGATCGCTACCTTGCGCGTGCCCTGCGGACCCGTCAGTTCCAGTTGCGCGTCCAGCACGGTCATCGCCACCGCCATGTCGCCCGGATAGGTGGCGATGCACTGGTCGCTGACGCCGAGGATCGCGTGCATGCGGTTCTCACCGTTGATGGCGGGACAGCCGGAGCCGGGGATGCGTTTGTTGCAGGCGAAACCGGTATCGCGGAAGTATCCGCAGCGGGTGCGCTGCAGCAGGTTGCCACCCATCGTCGCCATATTGCGGATCTGCGGCGATGCGGATGCCAATAGCGCCTGTGACAAGACCGGCCAGCCCTTCACCACGTCCGGATGGGCTGCGACGTCACTCATGCGGGCGAGCGGTTCCAGGTGCAGGCCCTGGGCGCTGGCATGGATGCCTGCCATCTGGAGCGCTTCGAGATCGACGAGGCGGGTTGGGGTTTCGACGTTGTCCTTGGCCAGCTGCAGCAAATCCGTGCCGCCGGCGATATATTTCGTTCCCGATTGAGACGCGGCGGTGACGGCGGCTTTGGTGTTCGACGGATGGGTCAGGGTGAAGGCCTGCATGGCTCAACCCTCCTGCGCGGCTTGGCGCACGGCGGCAACGATGTTTGGATAGGCACCGCAGCGGCAGATATTGCCGCTCATCCACTCGCGAATTTCCGTGTCGCTGCCGGCGTGGCCTTCCTTGATCAGGGCGGCGGCGGACATGATCTGGCCGGGCGTGCAGTATCCGCACTGAAAGCCATCGTGCTCGATGAACGCGGCTTGCACGGGATGCAGATGTCCGCCGGTCGCCAGGCCTTCGATGGTGGTGATTGTTTTGCCCTGGCAGCGTGTTGCCAAGGTGAGGCAAGACACGACGCGACGGCCGTCGAGGTGGACCGTGCATGCGCCACAGGCGCCGCGGTCGCAGCCCTTCTTCGTTCCGGTCAGTCCGGCGTATTCCCGTAGCGCATCCAACAAGGATGTCCGCTGGTCGACTACGAGTTTCAATGCCTGGCCGTTCACGCGCAATGTCACCGGGACCGAATTAGCGTGGTTCTGCACCGGGGTGGCGTCATCGGCGCGTGCGACTGTTGTTGACAGGACTGCGCCGCCGGCCGCGCCCACCATGATCCCGCGCCGGGTGATCGATCCATCCATGGTCTTTCTCCGCACTCAAGCCTGATCGCCTCGGGTCGAAGCGAGCAGGCGCAAAATTTCCCACGCCTGAGAGGCCGATTCACGCCCGAGGTTGGATCAACCTGGGACGATCGCGCTCTGTCCGCGAAAGGACAGGTGGGCACTGTTATGTGTTAGTGGCCTCACAATATAGTGCGGTCCAGGGTTAAAGGTCGGTTAGAAGACCGAAGGATTCAGCTTGTGTTCTGGCCTTCCGCAGACTCGTTACACGGGCGGTATCGCGAAACCGCCGCGATATGGCTGCCAGCGCGGCGACATGGGATGTGGTGGTTTCCGACGGGATCAGCAGCACGAAGACAAGCTGGATCGGTTTTCCGTCGATCGCATCGAACTCGACTGGCTTTGCCAGCCGCACGAACAGGCCGAGGTAATCGTCCAGGCCCTCGATACGAGCGTGGGGCAGGGCGAATCCGGCGCCGAGACCGGTCGATCCAAGCTGCTCCCGGGCCAGCAAAGCGGCTTCCACGGCCTCGGGATTCAGCGTTGGGACCAGACGCCCGAATTGACGCGCGATGTCGCCGATCATTTGCGGTTTGTCCCGGGATCGCATGTCCAGCAGGATGCGGTCGGGGGTGAGAAAGTCAGTGATTTCCATCCGGGTGGTGAGTCCTAGTCGTTGATGCGCAACCGATAGCCCACGCCGGTTTCCGTCAGTATGTGAGCGGGCCGTTCCGGGTCGGCCTCGATTTTCTGACGCAGGGCGCGCACGTAGATCCGCAGGTACTGCACGTCAGTATCGCCGCCCCAGACCTCCCGCAGGATCATCTTGTGCGTCAGGACCTTGCCGGCGTGCTGCACCAGCAGCCGCAACACGGCGTACTCGCGGGGTGAGAATTTCACTTCGTCGCTGCGTACCGTCACGATTCGACGCACGAGGTCGACGGTCAGGTCGCCGCTGCGGAAGATTGGGGTTTCGCCTTCCTGCTGCAACCGGTGTCGCTGCGCGGCCCTGATCCGAGCGAGCAGTTCGTCGATACCGAAGGGCTTGGTGACGAAGTCGTCGGCGCCCAGGTCCAGCGCGTCGACCTTCGCCGCCTCATCGTTGCGGCTGGTCAGCACGATGATCGGGACCGAGGACCCGGCGGTTCTGATCCGGCCGATCACCTCGGTTCCATCGATGTCGGGCAGTCCGAGGTCCAGAACGATCAGGTCGGCGCCCTTGCGGCGGGCGATGTCGATGGCGGGCAGGCCTTCCTCAAGCTCGCTGACGATGTAGCCCTGGCTGGACAGGCCGGCGCGCAGGAATCGACGGATCGCCGGTTCATCATCGACCACCAGAACCCTTAACGGGCCGGCTCCGGTGCTCATGAAGTGGTCTCCTGTTCGGGAAGCAGGGCGTTGATGGGTATGGGCAGGCTGATGGTGAATACCGCGCCCGCGCGGTCGGTGCGGTTGGCGGCGGAAATCGTGCCGTCCATGGCTTCGACGAATCCGCGGCAGATGGCAAGGCCCAATCCGGTTCCGGCTCGCCGGCGATCGGGGCCACCCGCCCGGTAGAATTTCTCGAAGATGCGTTCGACGTCGTTGGCGGGGATGCCTTCGCCCTCATCCAGGATGCGCAGCGTGACGGTGTCGGCGTCGTGGGTGGCCTGGATGGTGATCAGGCTGCCGTCGGGGGCGTGCTTGGCGGCGTTGTCCAGCAGGTTGAACAGCACCTGCTCGAACAGCACCATGTCCAGGGCCACCAGAGGCAGGTTAGCTGGCAGATCGACCTTGACGCGGTGCGCGGCCAGGATTTGCGAGGCTCGGCGAAGGACGGCGCCGATCACGTCGGACAGTTCATTCAGGCTGGTGCGGGCTTTCAGGGCGCCGGACTCAAGGCGGGTCATGTCCAGCAGGTTGCCGATGAAGCGGTTGAGGCGGTCGGATTCCTCGATGATGGTGCCGAGCAGGGTTTGCTTGGTGGGTTGGTCCAGGATGGCGTCCTGCGAGCGAAGGCTGGTGGCGGACCCCAGGATCGAGGCCAGCGGCGTGCGCAGATCGTGCGAGATCGAGGTGAGCAGGGCGGAGCGCAGGCGGTCGGTTTCGACCTGCAGCCGAGCCAGATGCAGGTCGCGGGCGAGGTTGACTCGCTCGATCGCCAGCGCGGCCTGGTCGGCGAGCGCATCCAGCAGGCGTTGCTGGTCGGGGGTCAGCAGGGGGCCCGGTTCGTCGCGGATGATGCCGACGACGCCGAGGGGGCCTCGGCCGGTGCGGAGCGGCTGGAACAGCCACTTGCCGCCGGGCAAGGTGTCTGATCCGCGACCTGCGATGTGGTTCTTTTCCCAAGACCACTTGGCGGCGGCGAGGTCAGCTTCGTCCAGCATGTCCTCCGGCGGAAATCCGGCTCGGACCGCGACGCTGCCGTTCTCCGGGAGCAGCAGCACGACGCGGACCTTCAGCATGAGGGCGATCTGGTGGGCGGTGGCCCACAGCAGGTCGTCCAGGGTGACGGCCACGGCGAGCTTGCGGCTGAACTGGTAGAGGTCGTTGGTTTGGCGGGCCCTGAGGCGGGCCACCAGGGCCTGGCCACGGACTCGGGCGGCGAGGTTGCTGGCGATGACGGCGACGACGGCGAAGAAGAACAGGGCGACGACGTTTTCGGGGTCGGCGATGGTGAAAGTGTAGAGCGGCGGCAGGAAGAAGAAGTTGTACGCCAGCATGCCGACGAAGCAGGCGAACAGCGACGGTCCCAGGCCTTCCAGGACGGCGGCGATGAGGATCGCCGTCAGGAACACCAGCGCGACATTGGTGATGCCGAGCAGTTGACGCAGGCCGGTGGCGACGGGGATCGCCAGCAACGCCAGCAGTGTGGCGATGGCGTAGGGCCGGGGATCGAAGGGTGGTTTAGATTGGGTGACGCGGGGTGGGGGTGGGGTTTTTTCCGTGCGTTCGGCCGGAACCTCGATCACGTGGATGTTGATGCCGCCGGCGCGATTGATCAGGCGCTGGGTGATCGAGCCCAGCACCCACTGCAGCCACTGAGACCGGCTCGATTTTCCGACGATCAGGTGGGTGACGTTGTTGGCGCGGGCGTAGTCGATGACGGAATCGGTGATGTCCTGGCCGGGGATCAACACGGGCTCCGCACCCAGGAGCCGGGCCAGTCGCAGGGCCTCCACCACGCTGTCCAGTTCCGCGGCGGTTGTTTGGGTGGCGCCTGTGGTCTCGACGTGGATGGCGGTCCAGGGCGCTCTGATCTGGTCCGCCAGGCGCTTGGCGTGACGCACCGTGGCGGTGGCCTTGGGGCCTCCCTGGACGCAGACCAGGACACGCTCACCGGCGGGCCAGGGGCCTTCGATGGCATGGCTGCGCATGTAGTCGACCATCTGGTTGTCGACGCGCTGCGCCGTGCGTCGCAACGCCAGTTCCCGCAGCGCCGTCAGGTTGCCGGGCGCGAAGTAGTGGCGGACGGCCCGTTCGGCCTGGGCCGGGACGTAGACCTTGCCCTCCTTCAGGCGCTGGATCAGGTCTTCCGGGGTCAGGTCGATCAGCTCGATATCGTCGGCGCGTTCGATCACCGAGTCCGGCACGGTTTCGCGGACCCGGATGCGGGTAATCTGGGCGACGACGTCGTTGAGGCTTTCGACGTGCTGGATATTCAGCGTGGTGTAGACGTCGATGCCGGCGGCGAGCAGTTCCTCGACGTCGAGATACCGCTTGGGGTGGCGGCTGCCGGGGGCGTTGGTGTGGGCCAGTTCGTCGACCAGCACGAGGCGAGGATGGCGGGCGAGGATCGCGTCGAGGTCCATCTCGGGCAGCGTGCGTTCGCGGTAGGCGATGCTGCGGCGGGGGATGGTTTCCAGGCCCTCCATCAGCGCCTCGGTTTCGGCGCGGCCGTGGGTTTCGACCAGGCCGATGACGACATCAACGTGCTCCCGCCGCCTGGTCTGGGCGGCGGAGAGCATTTCGTAGGTCTTGCCGACGCCCGGGGCGGCGCCGAGGAAGATCTTTAGCCGGCCGCGGTTTGACTTCTCTGCCTCCCGCAGCAGCGCGTCGGGCGATGGCCGCCGGCCGGTATTCGCGCTTTCGCCCATCTGTCGTCCGTTTCAGGCATAATCTTGTTCAGGTCGGGCTTGGTCATGTGGTCAGGAATGAGCCTGGGCGTCCAGTGCCAGGTTCAGCTTCAGCACGTTAACGTGGGGTTCGCCGATCAGGCCGGCAAGGCGGCCGGCGGTGTGATCCAGCACCAACTGGCGAACTTTCTCCTCCGGCATGTTGCGGGCTTTGGCGACGCGGGGGACCTGGAACATGGCGGCGGCCGGGGAAATGTCGGGGTCGAGGCCGCTGGCGGAGGTCGTTACCAGGTCCATGGGAACAGGCGTGCCGGGGTTCTGGGTGGCGAGCTTGTTGGCGTCCTCGGTGACGCGGTCGAGCAGCGCCTTGGATGTCGGGCCAAGGTTGGAGCCGGACGAGTTGGCGGCGTTGTATGGGGCAGGGATGGTCTTGGTGGCGTCGTTCGGGTCGGTGTCGGTGGTGGCGGACGGGCGGCCGTGGAAGTAGTTTTCAGCGGCGAAGTTCTGGCCGATCAGGGCGGAGCCGATGACCTTGCCGTCGCGTTCGATCAGGCTGCCGTTGGCCTGGTGGGGGAAGATCGCCTGGGCGATGCCGGTCATCGCGAGGGGGTAGGCGAGGCCGGTGAGGACCGTCATGCAGACGATCATCACGATGGCGGGGCGGATTTGTCGAAGCATTGTCGTGGGTCCTTAGGGTTTGGGCCGGTTGGCGTCGGTGTTTTGGTTCCGTAAGTCGTGGGTGGCCGGGCCAAGCCCGGCCATGACACGGTACGGCGGGCCATGGCACGGGGACGGGGGATCAGGCCAGGCCCAGGGTGGTGACGGCCAGGTCGATCAGTTTGATCCCTACGAAGGGGGCGATGATCCCGCCGAGGCCGTAGATCAGCAGATTGCGGCGCAGAAGTGCGGCGGCGCCGATGGGACGGTAGGGGATGCCCTTCAAGGCCAGCGGGATCAGCGCGACGATGATCAGCGCATTGAAGATGATTGCTGACAGGATCGCACTTTGGGGGTTGCCCAGGTGCATGACGTTCAGCGCCTGTAGCTGTGGGTAGAAGGCGATGAACATGGCCGGGATCATGGCGAAGTACTTTGCCACGTCGTTGGCGATGGAGAACGTGGTCAGGGCGCCGCGGGTCATTAGGAGTTGCTTGCCGATTTCCACGATCTCGATCAGCTTTGTCGGGTCGCTGTCCAGGTCGACCATGTTGCCGGCCTCACGCGCGGCCATGGTGCCGGTGTTCATTGCTACGCCGACGTCGGCCTGGGCGAGGGCAGGGGCGTCGTTGGTGCCGTCGCCGCACATGGCGACCAGTTTGCCCTGAGCCTGTTCGTCGCGGATCAGTTTCAGTTTTGCTTCGGGTGTGGCCTGGGCGAGGAAGTCGTCCACACCGGCCTCGGCGGCGATGGCGGCGGCGGTCAGCGGGTTGTCGCCGGTGATCATGACCGTGCGGATACCCATGCGGCGCAATTCGGAGAACCGTTCGCGGATACCGCCTTTGACGATGTCCTTCAGATAGATGACACCGAGCAACTTGCCGTCTTTGGCGACGGCCAGGGGGGTGCCCCCGGCTTTGGCGATTTCTTCGGCTTTCGCGGTCAGTTCCTTGACCGACGCGTCGGGTCGGGTGGCGATCGCGATGCCGCCCGGGTTGGTGCCGCCGCGGGGAGCGCTGACCCAGTTCAGTACAGCGTCCACCGCGCCCTTGCGAATTGACGAGTTTTCGAAGTCGATGCCGGACAGCCGGGTGTGGGCGGAGAACGGAACGAAATGGGCGTCCATCGGCGCCATGTCACGGCCGCGGATGTCGTATTTCTCCTTTGCCAGGACGACGATGGAGCGGCCCTCGGGGGTTTCGTCGGGCAGTGACGACAGTTGCGCGGCGTCGGCCAGTTCACGCGCGGTGACGCCTGTCAGGGGGACGAATTCGGTCGCCTGACGGTTGCCCAGGGTGATCGTTCCGGTCTTGTCCAGCAGCAGCGTGTCCACGTCCCCGGCTGCCTCAACCGCTCGGCCGGACATCGCGAGCACGTTGAACCGCACCAGGCGGTCCATGCCGGCGATGCCGATGGCTGACAGCAACGCGCCGATTGTGGTGGGGATCAGGGCGATGAACAGTGCCACCAGGATGACGACGGAGATGGAGCCGCCGGCGTAGGTGGCGAAGCTTGGGATGCTGGCGACGGCGAAGACGAAGATGATGGTCAGGCCGGCGAGCAGGATGTTCAGTGCGATTTCGTTCGGGGTCTTCTGGCGTTCGGCGCCCTCCACCAACGCGATCATCCGGTCGAGGAAGGTCGAGCCCTGGGCGGCGGTGATGCGGACCTTGATCCAGTCGGACAGCACGCGGGTGCCACCCGTGACGGCGGAACGATCGCCGCCGCTTTCGCGGATCACCGGGGCGGATTCACCGGTGATGGCGGATTCGTCGATCGAGGCAATGCCTTCGATGACTTCACCGTCGCTGGGGATCAGTTCGCCGGCGGCGACAAGAACGATGTCGTTCTGCTTCAGCTCCGGGGCGGCCACCGTTTCTGTCCCGGTTGCGGTGACCCGGTTCGCCGTCGTGTCGGTCCTGGCGCGCCGGAGCGAGGCGGCCTGGGCCTTGCCGCGGCCCTCCGCCACGGCCTCGGCGAAGTTGGCGAACAGGACGGTGATCCACAGCCACAGGATGATCTGGAAGGTGAAGCCGATATGGGCTCCACCGGTTATCAGGTCACGCAGGAAGATGACCGTGGTGAGGGTCGCGACGACCTCCACCACGAACATCACCGGGTTGCGGATCATCATCCTGGGGTCGAGCTTCTTGAATGCCTGGCCGATGGCCGGCAGCAGGATGGACGTGTCCAGCAGGCTGGATTTCGCGTCGCGGGAGCGGGTTCTGGTTTGCATCTTCGTTGCCTCAGTAAGTTGTGCCGGCGAGCATCGAGAGGTGCTCGACGACGGGCCCGAGAGCGAGGGAGGGAAGGAAGGTCAGGCCGCCGGTGATCATGATCACGCCGATCACGAGGCCGACGAACAGGCCGCCGTCGGTGGGAAAGGTGCCGGCGGATATCGGAACGATCTTCTTGGCGGCGAGCGATCCCGCGATGGCGAGCATCGGGACGATCATCAGGAAGCGGCCGATGAACATCGCGAGGCCGAGGGTCGAGTTCCAGAACGGCGTGTTGGCGGACAGTCCGGCGAAGGCGCTGCCGTTGTTGCCGGTGGCCGAGACGTAGGCGTAGAGCGCCTCGGAGAAGCCATGCGGGCCGGCGTTGGACAGCGATGACAAGCCGGGCTGGATCACCACCGCGACCGCGGTGAAGCCGAGCATGCAGAGCGGCAGGATCAGGATGCCGAGCATGGCCATCTTAACCTCCTTGGCTTCCAGTTTTTTGCCAAGGTATTCGGGGGTTCGACCTACCATCAGGCCGGCGACGAACATCGCAACGATCACGAACAGCAGCATGCCGTAGAGGCCGGAGCCGACGCCGCCGAAGATGATTTCACCCAGCATGATGTTGACCATCGGCACCATGCCGGCGAGCGGGGTCAGGCTGTCATGCATGTTGTTGACGGCGCCGCAGGAGGCGTCGGTGGTGATCGTTGTAAACAGCGCCGAGTTGGCGATGCCGAAACGAACCTCCTTGCCTTCCATGTTGCCGCCTGATTGCAGCGCGCTGGCGGTCTGGTCGACCGGAAGATGGGCGAACAGCGGGTTGCCGGCGGCTTCCGACCAGTAGGCGGTCGTGGTTCCGGCAAGGAACAGCAGGCCCATGACCGCGAAGATGGCCCAGCCCTGGCGTTGGTCGCCGACCATGCGGCCGAAGACGTTCGTCAGTGATGCGCCGATGGAGAAGATAAGCAGGATCTGGATCAGGTTGGTCAGTGCTGTCGGGTTCTCGAACGGATGGGCGGAGTTGGCGTTGAAGAAACCGCCGCCGTTGGTGCCCAGCATCTTTATTACTTCCTGGGAGGCGACGGGGCCTTGCGCGATGAGCTGCTTGCCGCCTTCCAGGGTGGTGGCGTCGGTATAGGCACCGAGGTTCTGCGGCACGCCTTGCCACACCATGACCAGGCCGACGACGATGCAGATCGGCAGCAGGACGTACAGCGTGCA
>JAQGHW010000622.1 GCA_028291505.1 Rhodopila sp.
TTCAAATGCGAAGGGCTCGTGTACCGTGTCGAAGTCGACCTCGAAAGCATCGTCGACGATCTGCCACCGTTGTATCGCGATTTCTACGGCAACGAAGCCGCCAGAACCTGTCCGCACTGTAAGACCCTGCACCCCGGAAAGGATCCGCCGGCGGGCTGGGTGCAACTGTAGCGACTGTCTGTTTCAGGAAAGGTCGCCAACATGACAATGTTGACAGTCGCAGCGGGCGCGTCTGTGACGGCTCAGATCGCAGCTGTCGCTCCAGCACGCGCGGAAAAGAAGAAATCCTGCTCGTCATTGGCACGTCCTCGAGCGAGCTTGCGTTTCCGAGACTCATACCAAACTGGATCAATCGGGGTGGGACGAGTTCGTGGTCGGATTCGTTCTGCTGGCCGGTTACAGCTCCTCCGGTACGCTCAAGTCACAAAAGATGCGGTTAGGTCACGATATCTCTCATCAATGTAAGATTTTTATCGATGCTCATCCCTGAACAGTTGCTGAACGGTGTGCAGTTCGGCGTTACGCTGTTTCTGATGTCGGCTGGTTTGACGCTGATCTTCGGCACCACGGCACGCAAGTTGCTGGAAGACCCCATGTTGAATTCGACAGAGGTCGCAACCCAAGCGGGGGGATCGAGTCATACCAGCGGCCCGAAGTATCGACTCGTCGTCGCCGTTGATCAGCGACACCACTCCAAGAGGCCCGATCATGCCAGGTCAGGAGGAAACCTTCCATGCGACGCCAGCCGGGTCGCCCATCACCCCGACGACTGATCCCAAGCACATCGTCTCTCGCCCGACGCCATATGGCGGCCACGCCAGCTCCGGCAGCGACGGGTCGCCGCGGTGAGCGAACGCGCTCCACGCGGCCATCATCGTCGCCGACAACGCGACATATTCCCCATGGTCAAGCCCCTGCAGCATCGGCGCATTCCAGGCCGGCAGCGTGCCGAAAGCGAATGGCAGCTCAACGCAGTGGCATGCCTTCCACGGCGAGTTCCTACCTGCCCAGTTGAACTGGTACAGGAACGCCCGTCCGCCGCTTGCCGTCACCCGCCCGGCTAGATCCAGCGACGGCAGCAGGAACCTGTAATCGGTCATCAGATCGCCGAACAGATCCCGCGTGGTCCCGCCAGGCCTGCGCCTGCGGTACGTTTCGATCGCATCGGCGCTTCCCGCCAACGCCTCGAACCATTCGGCGACGGCCGCCTGATCCGGGTCCGCCATCGCGGGGTCGGCGACGAAGAAAGCGTTCATCTCTTCGCGGGTACTTCCGGTTAGCATCTCCACCCCCCGCGCCACGGCCGCCCGCGCGACCCGTTCTGCGTAGTCCGGGGTGTAGTTGTCGAAACATGGTGGGAACGCGGGCTCGATGGACCCGAACCGCGAGAGTTCGCGGGCCAGCACTGACTGTTGCGCGATCAACGCCTCGATGGGCGCCGTGCGCAGCCGCTCACCGGCATCCACGGCGTCGGGGTCGATCTCCAGCAGCTGCATGAACCGCCGTGCGCGCCGCGTGGCCTCCGCCTCGTTCGGCCCCGGCAACAACGGCGCGCTCTGGGCGATGACACGGTGAAAAAGGTCCTCGGTCGTCGAGAAGTCGAGCAGCCGCATGATTGCACCGCCCCCTGCCGACTGGCCCATCAGCGTGACGCAGCCCGGATCGCCGCCGAACGCGGCGATGTGGTCGTGCACGAAGCGTAACGCCGCGACCATGTCGTGCAACCCCATCATCCCGTCGGACAGTCCGGGGAACTGCAGAAAGCCAAGCGGGCCCAGACGGTAGTTGACGCCCACCACCACGACGTCGCCCGCCTTGGCCAGGGGGCCGCCGTCGTACCAGTCGAGCGACCCGGCTCCGCTCAGGTAGGCTCCGCCGTGAAGCCAGACGATCACCGGCCGTCGTCGGTTGTCGACCGCCGGAGTCGCGATCGCCAGCGTCAGACAATCCTCGCTCTGGACGCGCTCGAACTCGCCCATTGCCATCCGCAGCCGCGACGGCGGTTGGGGGGCGATCGGCCCCCGCGCGCGGGCGTCGCGCACCCCCTTCCACGCCGCGGGCGGCGCCGGCGGCGCGAACCGCAGCTCTCCCACCGGCGGGGTCGCGTACGGCACGGTACGGAACCGCACGACCCCGTCGGCGGCCTCGCCGAGCAGGTCGCCAAGGCCGGTGCGGGCCATCACGCCAGAGCGTAGGTTACTCATATCGAGGTCTCCGGTGAGGGGCCGCGCCGCGTGCGCAAAAAGATCGCCAGCGCCGCGGCCGCGGCGCCGAAGGCTGGCACTGCGGAGATCGCGATGATGTCGCGCGCCGGCCACTGCAGATGAAGGAAGAAGCCCGCGATACCAGGCCCCACGATGGAGCCGATCCTGCCCATCGCCGACGACCAGCCAACGCCTGTGGTGCGAAGCGCCGCCGGGTACAGCATCGAGGCAATGGCTGCCTGGCCAACGCCGCCGATGCCCAGACCGGCACCGCTCAGCACCAGCAGGGCCGGGACGGCGGGGTTCGGCAGCGGCCCCCAGGCGAACAGCAGAACCAGGCCGGCGCCTGCCGTGAACGCGGCCGCGAGATAGCGGGCGCTGCCAACCCGCCCGACCGCGAGCGCCATCAGGAACACCCCCGCGATCGCGCCCATGCCGGTGTAGGTATTGCCAAGGGACGCGCTCGCCCGATCGAAACCGAAGCTGGTCAGCAGCAGGGGCAGCCAGTAGGTGAACGAGTAGATCTGCATGAAGGCCAGCAACGCCATCGCCCAGAGCAGCACCGTCGACACCGCGAGTCCGGGCGCGAACAGCGCCGCCGGTGATCCGGCCCCGCCACGGACCGGGGCGTCCGGCAGCCAGGCAACCAGGGCGGGCACAAGGAGCAGCGGCACAACGCCTCCCAGCACGTAAGGTCCCGGCCAACCCCAGCGCTGCAGGATCGGCACCGATATGTAACCGCCGATCGTGCCTCCGACCAGGATCGCCACGGTGACGATGGTCGCGGTGCGCTCGCGCCGGTTTGCCGCGGCGTGCGCCGACGCCAGCGCAATGGCTGTTGGAATCGCGCCACCCAGCCCGAGCGCCGTGACGAACCGAAGCACGGTCAACGAGGTCATGTCGGTGGCCCAGAGAGTGGCCAGCGACATCAGGCCGAAGAAGGCAACGCTCGCCGTTACCAGCAGACGGTGCCCAAAGCGGGCCGCCAGCGCGCCGCACGAGACGTAGCCGACGACCGCACCCAGGCTGGTCGCGACGAAGGCCGGCGTGAACGCCGCCGACGCCAGGTTCCAGTCATGGGCGAGCATCGGTGCGGTGTAGGAGATGACCCCGGTATCATACCCGTCGAGCAGGATGACGATGAAGCAGAGAGTGCTGGCGATCAGGCTAACCCGCGGCGAGTGGAGTGCGTCGGCACGCAGGGCCGGATTCAGCATTGTCATCCGTGGGCTCTCCTCAGGTGTTGGCGGCGTGGCCGCGGTCCGGTCATGCGGCGGCGAGCGGAATGGAAGGCACTTGCGCGAGCGGGACGGTGGCGTCTGCCCACGCCTCAGGGCAAGGCTGTGACGCGGAGGCCAGCATCTTGCGGACGGTCCGCAGCTCCCGGCGGGCCTTGATCGCGACGGCTCCCGTAAGCGCCCCGTCTGCGCCGAGCATCAGCCAGCAGCCTGCGCCGCCGGCCGGGCGGCGATGCTGCCATCGCCGTGCTGTCGCCACTCCCGGCCGGACAGACAGTGCCAGTACCGCGGCTTCTCGTAGATGTTGGCGCTCGGCAACGCCACGACTCTGTCCCGCAGCATGCGGACGTTGTCGCAGTGGATGACGGGCCCCGGCAGCCCGGCATCTTCGTTCTCCTTGGAGACGATCGCGTAAGGGCAGTCGTCCACGAACAGGCCGAACCACTCCTCGATCCGACGTTATCCAGGGTGGCGACATAGCGGCCCTGCGGGTCAGCCAGTTCCAGGCGCAGCATGAGGTCCTGCATGGCCGTCCCGGTTTTGCCCAAACGCTCAACGCCTTCCGTCTCCCCGATCGCAGACGATCCGCGATCAGGACGCCAAAGGTCTTATGTTACAATACTTATAAATAGTATATATTCATCTGTTTTGGTTATGAACGCCGCATGGACATCACCATCCGCCAGATCCAGTGCTTCCTGCAGGTCGCTTCGCTTGGCAGCTTCACCCGCGCCGCCGGGAAGATGCACACCGCGCAGCCGGGACAGCCACGACCCCCTGCTTACGGCACAGTGGCCGGACTGAGGGGGGACGGTTCGACCAGGCTCCTGTTGATGGGCATGAGCGGCCACACGAGTTGCCGGCCGAGGCCCGATGGGACCGGCGCATCGATGCCGTAACTGGGCGGCATGGCGTGCCTTGGCAGGTGGAACGTGCCGAACAGGCGGTCCAGACACGGCAGCATAGCGGCATAGTTCCGGTCGCGGTGCTGGTCGTTGGTGTGATGCCAATGATGGAATGCAGGCGTTGCGACGACCCATTCAAGCCATCCGAACCGCCATTTTACGTTGGCATGAACAAAGAAGCCCCACATGGCGCCGATCACCAGGACAAACACCGGTGTCAGGCCGTGCGCGCTCGCGGTGGTCGATGCCAGGCCGCAGACGTATAAAAGCACGAACCCGCACAGCCGGGTGAAAACCATATCCACCGG
>JAQGHW010000070.1 GCA_028291505.1 Rhodopila sp.
AGCGAGCACCGCGATATGGCCGCCGCAAAGGCATTCTTCGAGTCGGCCAAGATGGTCACAGGCGTCACGCCGGACCGGCCGATGGCGGTCGGCTGGAAGACGTGCCGATGAAGACGATCGGTGCGCAAGCACTGCCAGAGCCTGCGACCACATGACATCTCTGACCCGGGCCCGACACAGCGTTCTGGCGTGCCGGCGTGACATTTCACGCTCGCCGCGGCGCGACGATCACACGCTGTGCGACCCGGTTGACCTGTGCCAACCAGATCTCGTCCAGCCGTGCGAAGGCATATCCCACCGCCAGCAACGCCGGCACGGTGCCCAGCGCCGCCAGGGCCAGCGCTGCTGTATGCGGCACAGCCGGCCGAACCGTCAGGAAAAGCCAGCAGGACAGCGAACACAGCAACGGGAAGTGAAACAGGTAGACCGGAAACGACAGCCGCCCCAATACCCGCCCTGCCGTCGAAGTCAGCAGGCGTCCGGCCCGATCGCTGCCCAGTATGCCGGCGATCAGCAGCACCGCGCCGATCGTGTGCAGCCAGATCTGGTCATAGCGCAAGCCGGTGGCCTCCTTCAGGATTCCGAACGGCGCGTACAGGCCACGCGGCTCGAAGTAGCCGAACAGGACCACGCCCAGCAGCAGGCAGGCTGGCGCGGACCGTCGCGGTATTGTCAGCATCCCCCGCGCGTTCGCCCAGGAGAGCGCCAGCCCGCATACGAAAGCAATCAGGCGTGGATCCACATACTGGGTTGCTGCCGCGGCGACCACCAGCACGGCAACCGCCATCGATGCGCGGCACCGCCAGATCAGCAAACCCAGGCCGAAGGTCAGCAGGCTGCCAAACAACTCGTCCCGCATCGTCCATAGCACCGGGTCGTACACGTCGGCATTGCGCACGAAGGCGAATACAGAACCTTCCAGGACGGCGTCCGCCAGGGAGGGCTGCAACTGACCGCCAACGTCGCCACCGCCGAAGCCCCGCAACCAATCGGACTGAGTGATCGAAGCGGCCTCACGGTAATGATACAGACCAAAGCGGAACAGGAGATAGGACACCACCGCCGCGGCGACCGTCAGTCCAATGAGTCGGAACCACCGTTTCGCGACTGCCCGTAACACGACGTCCGTCTGTCCGGAGCGGAAATAGCCAAGCGGAAGGACATAACCGGACAAGACGAAGAACAGCATCACGGCGCCTGGCCCATCGATCAGCGCGAAGGCTGGGCTGCCGATCAGCCCCGCGGCGGGGTCGAATTGGGAGACGATACCGATCCGCTCCGGCAGGAAGGCGAAGGCGAAATGCCACACCACAACGATCAGCGCCGCGACGCCACGCAGCCCGTCGAGTTCGGCAAGTTTGCCGGACGCGGGCGCCGGGCCGCGCGGCCATTCGTCACCGGCGGATGGATCATGGCGAGCCGGCGGCGTGCCATTCATCCCCGGCTGACCGCCTGATAATCGGCCGGTCGCGGTGTCGCTCAGCAATGGCTGAGCATTGATAACGCGACATGATTTTCGGCTCGGCTGTACGCGTTCATCAGACATGCGCACGCTAACGCACGGCATCGACAACTGTTCGCCGGCCTGATCAAGAAGCGGTTTCGCTTAACCGCCATTGCGAGAAAATAGGAATGATGTCTTGCACGGCGCAGCAAAGTTCACGTTTGAGATCCGCCAGTGTGCCCGATGATCGGTGGGATCGATGGCAGCGGCAACTCGGGCGAATGTGATCCGACCGAATCAGGGAGCCGTCTACCACGATCCTGGATCGTGGTGGAACCAGCCGAAATTTAGCGGCTTCTGGTTCTGCAACCGGGCACGTGGGTAACAATTTTCTTGCTACGTTCCGCGTCGTTCCACGCGTGGAAAGTTACAAATTCCCCCGTGAGCACTGCCACCCGCGCAAAGGGTTTTAGCACAGGGCCGGACAAATCCAATCCGCAACGCAGGTGCATCTGCTGACGCATTCTGGTACGGGAGGGGCGTGACTAGCTGGAGTTGTTATGTCTGCTCACGCACCTGTTGCCGCTTTGCGGGTCGCCAACGAGGCGTTCCTTGTGTCCAGCACGATCGAACGTTGCCCAAAGACCATGATGATCCGCGAGCTGGTTGTGAACGCAATCGAAGCTGCCAGCCGGGCCGAGGGCCACAAGTCTGTGGACATCATGGCGGTCAGGATCGATGACGTGCCTAAACTCTGCATCCGCAACGCGGGCCGGGGCATGTCAGCGGTCGAACTCGACCGTATCTGTGATCTGGCATCCTCGCTTTACAAACATAACAGCCTGGATGCCAATTTTGGCATGGGTGCCAAGGTGGCGTCGCTGCCGTCGAACAAGCACGGGCTGCGCTACAGGTCTTGCAAGGACGGGACGGTGAGCGAGGTGATCCTTTGTCAGCGGGACGGCGTGTACGGCCGCCTCCGACGCGGCAACGATGCGGGCGGGACGCCTATCGAGGTGATCGACGCGAGCGAAACCTGCCGGGCTGAGGGCGGCTACGACCTCAAGACGGACTGGACCGAGGTAGTCCTGTTCGGCAATGCAGCTACCCAGAATACCGTGATCGACCCCTATGGCGGCAACCCGCGCGTGGATGCGGATTGGCTCATGAAAACCCTGCTTCTGCGGTTCTTCCGTATCCCGGCCGATGTCGTCGTGCGCCTATCGCCGGAGGTGCTCGGTGGCGGCCAGGCGCGTCCCATGGAAACCCTCGCCGTCTTCGGCGTGACGGCAGCCCAGACCGAGACCGCGCGGACGCCAAGCGGCATTTCAATCCACTACCGCTACTATCCCCCTGTCGTCGGTGCCCCCCTGCCTGCCTTCGGCGCGATGGCGCATCCCCGCGGACTTGGCTGCATCGTCTACAAAGACGAGATCTATGATCCGCGCATCGGTCCGCGCTGGGGGCTTGACGCCCCGACCTACGGCATCCCGTTCGGTGCGAAATTCTGTTCGGTGTTTGTGGAATTGCCCGATGACTACCTCGTCCGCCCGGAAGCTTATCGCCAGTTTCTCCGTTTTCGCGGCGGCGATCAGCGGCAGGTGTTCCTGCAGGATTTCGGCCAGTTGGTGACGGCCTATCTCCCGGCGTGGCTCAAGGCGATCATCCGCTCCCACGGGCCGCAACAGGAAAAATTCGTCGACGAGATCGAGGACGAGTTGCGAGACCTTGTCATGGAACTCGGCATCACTCCGGAATTTATGCCATCCCCGCCGTCCGCGAGGTCAGCAGAGGCCAAGCCGTCGCCCAAGCCGACCGTCCAGAGGCCCGCGGACCAGCGCGAGCCCAAGGCGCCGCCGAAGCCACCCGTCCCGCCGCCCTCACCTCCCAGGAAGTTCGAGCGACCGCCGGAGATCATCGGCCTCGACAGCGACGAACTGATCGAGGAACGCGGGTTGAAGGGGCGCGCGGCGAAATTCTACCAGACCTCGCACCAACTGTTCGTCAACCTGAAATACCCGGCTGTGCTGGCCGTCGCGGCGCAGCTAGAGGCTGAATTCGACGCCGCCCTGAACGCCGAACGCATGCGTGGCGTGGCGCAGAGCGTCGCAGGCTGGGCGATCACACGACGGATCGCCCGTGCCCTGATCTACAGCCTTTCCAAGAAAGCGGCGGGCTGGCCGGCTGAAGACGTGAAGCGCGCCCAGTCACCGGAGAGCTTCAGCCTCATCGCAGACGACTGGGCGACGATCGTTGAACCGGCCCGCAAGCGCATGGAAGCAGATTTAGGCGCCGATTGGCCGGCGGCTGCCGACGCGCCCCCAGCCGAACCGCGCTCACTCGCGACAGCGGCATAGTTGGGACGCAGACCATGTCAGAAGAGCTGGAAATCCGTGCCGATCCAACCAAGCCCCTGGACGCGGTGCGGCTCGCTCGCGAGAGGCTGGGTCAGAACGACCTCGATGATGCGGAGCGCGTCGTCCGCTTCGCGCTTGACTTCAATCCGACCCATACCGGCCTGCTGAGCGTGCTCGGTGACATCGCGGCGCGACGCGGCGATTACGCAGCCGCGATAAGTTGGATCGAAAAGGCGATCGACGCGAGGCCTGGGGATCTCCAGGTCAGACATCAACTGATCAACCTGCACCTGGATCGCCACGACCTTCCGGCGGCCACGGACGCGCTGCGCCGTGCGCTCGAGATCGCGCCCGCCGATCCATTTCTGCTGCGCCGCATGAGCGATATCGCGAACCGGCGCGGTGACATAGCGGAAGCCTTCGAATGGGCGGACCGCGCAGTGGTGGCGTCACCGCAGGATCTTGCCAGCCACAATCATCTGGCCTGGCTGTACCTGTCGCAATGCAATTTCCCGGCGGCCGAGCTGGCGCAGCGCGTGGCGCTTGAGCTGGCGCCTGCCGACCCTGGCGTAATGCGTCGCATGAGCGATATCGCTGCTCGGCGCGGCGATATGCAAGCGGCGTTGGAATGGGCCGAACTGGCGATCGCAGCGCAGCCAGGGCAAGCCGATGGCCATATCCACCGAGCCTGGTTGCATCTCATGCAATCCGACATGCCGGCGACCGAGGCGGCATTACGGGCGGCATGGGAACTCGCCCCCAACGACATTGGCCTGCTTCGCCGGCTCAGCGATTTCGCGGCTCGCCGCGGCGACGTGACGCAAGCCTTGGAACACGCCGAGGCCGCGATCACGATCCGTCCATTCGATCCAAGCGGTTATCACCATCTGGCCGTGCTTCACATCCAACACGGGGACCTGGCTGCGGCCGAGGCAGCGCTTCAGCGGGCTATCGAAGTCGCTCCGACCGATGTCGGGTCGATACGGCGAATGAGCGACGTGGCCATCCGGCGCGGCGACCTCACGGCAGCGTTGGATTGGGCCGAACGCGCGATCGCGGCCAAGCCGCTCGATCCGAGTGGCTATAACCATTTGGCTGCGGTCCATATTCAGCGCGGTGACCTGCCGGCGGCCGAAGCGGCGCTTGACGAGGCGTTCGAACTCGCCCCAGCCGATGTCGGGTTGATGCGGCGGAGAAGCGAGTTGGCCGCGCGGCGCGGTGACTTGGCAGCCGCGGTCGCCTGGACCGAACGCACGGTAGAGGCGCGGCCGCTCGATCCCGCCGGCTATAGCCACCTTGCATCGCTTCACCTGCAGAAAGGCGACCAGGCTGTCGGTGATGCCACCTTGGAAAAGGCGCTCGTCATGGCGCCTTTGGACGTGTCCCTGATGCGTCGGATGAGCGATTTCGCACTCCGGCGCGGCGACATCAAAGCGACTTTTGACTGGGCGGAGCGCGCGGTGGCGGCGCGGCCCCTCGATCCAGCCGGCCACAGCCACTTGTCCTTTTTGTATCTCCGGTATGATGACCTGCCCGCCGCCGAGACGGCCCTGCAACAGGCGCTGGAACTTGCGCCCGCCGACGTCGGCCTGATGCGGCGTATGAGCGAACTAGCGGTTCGGCGCGGCGACATGCGGTCGGCATTTCGATGGGCCGAGAAGGCGGTGGAGTCCAGGCCGCTCGATGCGGCGGGGCATAGCCAACAGGCGACGCTGTATCTCCAGACCGGCGATCTTGCGGCAGCCGAGGTGGCGACCCGCAGAGCGATCGAGCTTGCGCCATCCGATGTCGGGATCCAGGGCCGGCTGGCCTATCTTCTCATCCGCCGTGCAGCCCAATAACAGGATTTTGTCCGCGCTCGCGCCAACCGGAACAAATCGTTTTGCGCAGTGCGGGTAGGTCCTTCACGCGCGGCCTTCAGGATGCTGATTGCCGTGAGAGAACAGCCGAGGATGAGGACAGAGCGTCAGTTGCTAGCTAGAGCATGATCGCGTTGGGCGGAACGTCCGAAGCGCGTGAATCATGCGATCAAACAAGAGGATAGAGCGTTTTCAACCTGCACAGTCAGGGTGAAAACGCTCTAGACAACGCTAAGCCAGAACTATCGTGAACGCTTCTGATCTAGTCGGCATGACCCCAGGTTTGAGACGGTTTCTTCAGACAGTCCGGACACAGAGCGCTTTCGGCGCGGCAGATAGGCTGCTCCGATCACAGCCTTCGGAATTCCCCGTTGGTTACACGGACCAGGCAGCCACATATCCTGACCGGAGGCTCTCTGGCCACGGGCGAACCTTCTCGACGCGCCCATCCCAGCAGAACCGATGGTTATTAGGACCGATGGTTATGAATTGCTCGAGACCGCGTTTGGCGTTCCTTGTTTTCAGCGCACTCATGGCAGGCGCTGGATCAGGAGCTTCTGCAGCCGAGGGGGATCAATTCGCCACACAGACGGCGCAGCCGGCCACGTCTGCGGAGGCCGAACCGGCGCCCCAGGACGAGCAGCCGTCAGACGGGGCGTTGGAGCAGATCGTAGCGCCGATCGCCATGTATCCGGATGGGCTGGTCGCACAGATCCTGACAGCTGCGACGAACCCGGCCGAAATCGTGGAAGCAGACCGCTGGATGCAACAGGGGTCGAGCCTCGATGAGGCGGCGTTCGGCGAAGCGGTCGACCAGCAGGCATGGGATCCCAGCGTCAAGGCCCTCACGCAGTTTCCCTCGATCCTCGCCAACATGGACCAGAACCTCTCCTGGACCACGGCCCTCGGGGACGCCTATGCGAGCCAGCCGCAGGCTCTCCTCGATGCGATCCAGGTGCTGCGCAAGCGTGCCGAACAAGCCGGAACCCTGAAGAGCACGCCGCAGGAAGCCGTGACGACCGAGGGGGACACGATCGTCATTGAGCCGGCAAGCCCCGACTATGTCTACGTGCCGGAATATGATCCCTGGCTCGCCTATGGCCCGCCAATCGACACATACCCGAACTGGGACCCTTATCCCGGCCTCTTCCTTGACGGGCCCGGGAACTGGTTCGACCCGGGCGTCGGGATCGGGGTCTTCGGCGGCTTTGCCTGGGGTTGGCACCACTGGCGTTCGGATTGGCACGATGGCAGGACAATTTACCATAATAACCCCTACATCGCTCGCCGTCCGCCTTTCACGGGCGGCCACGATCTCGACGGCGGACATGCGGGTTTTGCGTCCAACAACCGCGGATTTCACGTCATCGAGCCGCATGCCGGAATGGGATTCCGTCCCGACAGGTTCAGCGGCTTCGGTCACGCAGGCGTCGCGCGATCCTCTCCCTTTACGGGACAGCACTTTACGGGACAGCACTTTACGGAACAGCACTTTACGGAACAGCACTTTACCGGACAGCACTTTACGGGACGGATCAGCGGCGGCGTTCCCGCGGGCGGATTCCATGGTGGCGCGGGCGGCTTCCATGGTGGCGCGGGCGGCGGGCACAGGTAAGGGAACTCGTGACGACGAGAGTACGTTCTAATACCAGCGGCAACAATCATTGCTTGATATTCGGCGATATCCAGGAAGCTTCTTCGGGGTTCCTAACGGCATTGTCACGGTAGCCAGCTTTGGCAGCCAGCCTGGAGGCGGCCGAGACTGGCGGCATGAAGACGCCACCCGACCCGCACTACCGCCACCGTTGGGATCGTCGAGACTGGATTCTTCCAGCAGTTCTATGGTCTTTGAGGACTTTTGGTCATTCAGGATCGCAAGCTCCAGCATCAACTGTCCGCGCTGGGTTGAGAATTTATCTTCACGGCGTTGAGTGGTGAGAATCAGAATCGCCACATAGAGCGCGCCCGTCGTGATGGCACCCTGAAGCCAGACAAACGGAGGTGGGTCGATGACCAAAAAACCTGGCAGCCCGGCTGCAATAGGCAAGGGACTACTTCCACACAGATTGAGGAAGAGCCTATAATAATGTGCGCCTATGTGCCGAAGCCACCTCCGCTTGGGGTCAACACCCGTACCAGATCGCCTTGACGCAGCGGCAGGTCGACGGCTGCTGCAGGCAATTTCCGCGCC
>JAQGHW010000071.1 GCA_028291505.1 Rhodopila sp.
TCCCAATAGGCCGCGACGATGCTTACCGCGATGAACAGGGCGAGGGCGACGAAGTAGGCGATCGAGCACGGCAGCCCGAACACCAGCGGCTCCGGTCCTCCCGCGAACCAGTAGACCGGAGGGAACAGCCCAAGGACCGCATCCAGAACGAACCAGATCAAAATGAAAGCAGAGCGGGGCCGGGTGGCAGTCGGCAGGGTGGTCATACATGCGGCTCCTGTCGAAGGTGTGCCATGCGAAAACCCGTTCAGGCGCGGCGTGACGATGTGCTGAGCCGCGGTTGCAGCGCGAGGGCGTCGACAGCGCTGGCGCTGGGAAGCCGGCTGCCGGTCAGGGCGAACAGTCCATCCACCCGCTTACGCTCGGTGGCACTGCTCGGCAGCAGCACCGCGCAGCCGACATAGATTGCCGCGTTCACGATCAGCGCGATGATGCCGGAGGTGAGGCCCCAGGCCCAGGTGATGCTGGTGGGGTAGATTTGCTGCAGGATAAGGGCAAGTGCGAAGCCCACGACCGTGCCACCAATGGCCCCGGCCGCGGTGCCCCGCTTCCAGAAGATGCCGAGATATTGCGGCACCGCCAACTGAATGATCCCTTGGTACGACAGGATGGCAAGCGTGAAGAGATGCGGGATCGTCCGCGTCGCCAGGAAGGCGGAGATCAGCGTCACCACCAGCATGGCGATCTTTGCAATCACGACGGACTGCTTGTGGTCGAGCGGCCGATAGTTGCCAACGATATCATTGGCGACCTGCGCGCCGGTGGCCTGAATGGCGCCGTCGACATTGCCCATCGTTCCCGCCAGGACTGCGACGCCGCCCAGGCCGAGTAGCAACGGGCCGCCCGCCATCTGGCAGACAGTGAACCACATCGTGTCCGGCCCTTTGGCCACCTCCGGCAACAGACTGGCCAGCAGTCCAAGGATTACCAGCGCCATCGCGTAGAAGAACGAGATCGGCGCACCCAGCGCCCCCGCGCGCTGCACGCTGCGCACGCTGTCAGCGGTGTAGATACGGATGAAGATCGAAGGCCAGCACCACCCGCCGATAGCGCCGCTGAAGATGATCGCAAAGAGATAGAGCGGACCAACGGCCGAACCGAGGCCGGGTGCTTGCAGCATCGCGGCATGCAGGTCGGTGAGACTGAACCCATGCCCCCAGATCAACCAGGCGATCAGGCCGAAGATGATGAGCGTGCCACCTATATAGGCCACAATACCCTGCAGCATGTCCGAAATGACCACGCCGCGCATGCCCATGCGAATGGTCCAGACCTGGCGAATGACCATCAGGACGACGCCGACCAGCACCGCCGATGTCGCACCCATCGCGCCGAGCGACAAGGACTCGAACAGGTCGCCCAGGCCCTTGAAGCCGAGCACGAGCCAGGGCACGCCCGAGACGATACCGACAAGCGCGCCGATCACCGCGAAAGCACGGGAGTTGTAACGGAGAGCAAACAGATCTGGCTGGGTCTTGAGATCGAAGATTTTGCCCCAGAGCCAGACCCGTTCTGCCATCACGTACATCAGCACCACGGTGAGCAGGCTGTAGATCGGCATGTAGAAACCGATCACGCCACCACTGGCGGCAAGCCCCGTGAGAGCGAGGAAAATACCGCCTGGCCACCAGGTGTTGAGGAACGACATCATTTGATAGGCCGGCCCGAAGGATCGGTCCGCGACCGCATAGTCTGTGAACGACTTGTCGGTCACATGGGCGCGCTGCAGCACCACAATGACCGCGATGCAGAAGATGGCAACCAAGCCGAACGTTACGGTCATCGAAGGATAATCCTTGATCCGATGAAAATCACCCGAGGCCATAAGCCAGCGGGACGGTCATGAAGCGGAAGGCCCTCCAGGCGGTCGTGACGCTCGTCTATATGAGAGTATCCACATAAACATTACGCAGAAGTCGCCCGCTCGTCACGGTAATGCAGGCAATATCGTTTGCAAGCACTTTTTTGCTGCCCATTTGGCAGGCAAAAACGTTCATTTTGTGCATCCGTCGATCCTGGATTATTATTGATGCTATGACTTCGCTATTATTAGACTTGGCCAAGCCCCCAGGGCGACCTGTCGTGCGGGAAGAACGTTGCAAAGCATAGATTCACCCGGTCCATCCCTTCGATACCGATCCATGCCAATGCGAATGGTCATGGTTCTGGTTCGATCTGAACCTTCTTATATCTGATCCGCATCGTATCTTGATTATCTCCGCCTGGGATGGATCAGCGGCACGAAAATCGCTTCACCGCCTCAGCGACATCGGACGGCACCCGCCGATGTCGCGCGGCGCGTCTTATCGGAGAGGATGATGGGTTACTACCGTATTGATCCCGACTCGGACCGGCAATTCGTCGAGGAGTTTCGCAGGACGCCTGTAGGCAAGCACAGCCCGGGCCTGATGCGCGTGCTGAACGCGTTGCGCCATGATCCGAGTGGCAAACAGATTGTGCTGTTCTGCCGCAAGCCTTTTGCCGAATGGCAAATCGCGGAGATGCCCGCTGACCGCCGGCAACCGTTGGTCTTCGAGGAAAGGCCCATCTTCACCGATCGCGACGAGGCGGAGCGGGAGGTGTTCCGGCGCCGCTGGCATGCCGCTACCGGCGAAAGGATCAATTTGTCCCTGGGGGCCACGGCTGGCGCGTGACCGCCGCCGGAACAAAGCCCTATCGGGCCCGTGCGGTTTACTAAAGCCCTATATCGAGAAGGAAATCGATGCTCAAGATTCTGGGTTATCCCGACCGCTACAGCGTGGCCCCAGGCGAACCGATCTCATTTCAAATCTCCCTCGAGGAAGGCGATGCTTATGACGCCCGCATCGTCCGGGTCATCAACGGAGACTGCAATCCAGCGGGCCCGGGGCTCGACCTTCCACATATACCGAGCGCGATCGACGGTCGTTACCCCGGGATTGCTCGCCGCGTCGATGCCGGATCGTATCTCGTGGCAGCCGACTTCCCGGCCCTCGCCTCGTATCGCGCATTTAGTTTCCGTGCGCTGGTCTGGCCCACCCTGCTGGCACGCCCGGCGCAGGTGCTGGCGGCCCAGTGGGATTCAGCGACAAAATGCGGCTTCAAGCTGATGCTGGGCGACGGGCGGCTTGTCCTTATGCTTGGTGACGGGTCCGGACGGACGGCGCAAGAGGAACTTCCGGTCCGGATGCTGCAGCGCAAATGGTATATCGTTACGGCGACGATTGATCGCGCGAACCGGGTTTTCCAGTTGGGCCAGTCAGCACTGCAAGCGGATTTCGGTGTCGACGATAGTGGGAACCGGAAGGCCGCACTGCCCCTGACCATGGGACATGCGGCAGTCCCGCTGTATCTGGCTGGCGGGCCGCAGACAGACGGCACGATCGGTGAGCACTTCAACGGCAAGATCGAGGCCCCGGCTTTTCTCGATGGGGTGCCGGATCATGCCACCCTGGAAGCGATGACAATCAGCCCGCCGCCCGCCGCACTTTCGCCGCACATCATCGCCGCCTGGGATTTTGCCGACGGAGTCAGCACCGTGCGTGCCACGGACGTGGGTCCGTCCCGCCGGCACGGCCGACTGGTGAACTTGCCGGCGCGCGGCATGAAGGGATCGAACTGGAACGGCGAGCACCATCGCTGGCAGGTGGCCCCGGTCCAGTACGGCGCGATCCATTTCCACGAGGACGACCTGTACGACACAGGCTGGCCGGCCGATATCGCCTGGGCAGTTCCGGAAAACGCCGAGAGCGGCGCCTATGCCCTGCACTTGCGCTGCGGCGAAACAGAGGCGGACGCGATGCGGGAGACCTATATTCCGTTTTTCATCCGCCCGCCGCGCAAGCCGACAGCACGAAGGCGGCCGAAGGTCGCATTCCTCGCGCCGACCTGTTCCTACCTGGCCTATGCCAACCACGCCGGTCACATCACCGCGCCAGGCGTCGAGACCATGATGGGACGGCTGCTCCATTTCGGCCATCAGGACGTCTATCTATACGATCATCCGGAGCTCTGTTACTCGCTCTATGACACGCATGCTGATGGTTCGGGTATCTGCTATTCAAGCCGTCTGCGGCCCGTCCTGAACTGCGCACCGCGCTACCACTCCTGGCTCGGCGGTGACGGATCGAGTCTCTACCAGTACAACGCCGATACCCACCTCCTTGGCTGGCTTGCCCATCATCAGATCGAATACGATGTCATCACGGACGAAGACCTGCATCGCGATGGCTACGAACTGATCAAGAACTATCGGGTCATCCTGACCGGATCGCACCCGGAATATCATTCGACGCCGATGTGGGATGCGATGAAGGCCTGGCTCGATCGCGGCGGCCGGCTGATGTATCTGGGCGGCAACGGCTGGTACTGGCGGATCGCTTTCCACGACGAATTGCCCGGCGTCATCGAGGTGCGCCGGGCAGAGGACGGCATCCGATCGTGGGAAGCGGAGCCCGGCGAATATTACCATTCCTTCACCGGCGAATACGGCGGACTCTGGCGCCGCTGCGGCCGGCCGCCCAACCTTATGGTGGGCATCGGCTTCGTGGCACAAGGCTTCGATGTGTCGTCCTATTACCGGCGCGCGCCAGATGCGGATAATCCGCGTGCCAGCTTCATCTTTGAAGGCGTCACCGACGAGATCATCGGCAATTTCGGATTGATCGGCGGCGGCGCAGCAGGTATCGAACTGGACTGTATCAATCCGCTGCTTGGTTCGCCGCCTGGCATCCTGCGGCTTGCTTCCTCGGAAGACCACAGCCCGTTGATGCTGCTTGTCAATGAGGAATTCACATCGACCATGCCCAACCTCGGCGGTGACCAGAACGAGCGCGTGCGAGCGGATCTTTGCTTCATGGAGACCACGTCGGGTGGCGCCATCTTCTCGACCGGATCGATCGCGTGGTGCGGCTCGCTTCCATGCCAGGGCTATGAAAACAACGTCTCCCGGATCACGCTCAACACGCTGCGCCGCTTCATGGACGAGCGGACCTTCGGCTGATACCACCGGCCTGAAGGGTTGACTGGGATGCGCGCAGGGTTGGAGTGGCGGCTGCGCGCAAAATCAATAGGATACCAGCGGCCCGGCAATTCGACGCAGAGTCAATACTTCGGGCCGCTGGTATGAGAGCCAACAACACGGATCAACAGGACGCCAGACGCATGGACATGAAAACCTGCCACCCACAGCCGGGACGCCACGGCGCTGCCTTCCCGCATCCACTCGATCCGCTGTCGGCAGCGGAACTTCGCCACGCTGCTGAACTCATCCGCACCCATTTCGACTGGGGCAATGACCTGCGGGTCGAGACCATCGATCTGGACGAACCGCCCAAGGATGTCGTGCGTGCCTACACCGAAGGCACGCCGATCCAGCGGATTATCCGTTTCAACATCTATCGCCGCGGCGTGATGGGTGTCGTTTCGGGAAAGTTCGACCTCGGCACGGGCGAGCTTCTTTGGCAGACCTTCCGCGAGGACGCCCGCGCGATGGTCGCAATCGAGGAAGTCTTGCAGATCGAGAAGACCGTCAAGGAAGATCCGCGGTTCCAGGAGGCGCTGCGCCGGCGCGGGCTGTTGAACGAACTCGACCTTATGTGCATTGATCCGTGGACGGTTGGCGACTTCGGCCACGTCATCGAGCAAGGCCGCCGAGTGCTCAACTGCTTCGTCTGGATGCGGACGTTCCCGCTCGACAACTATTACGCCCATCCCGTCGAAGGACTGCATGCCCTGATCGACGTCAGCACGCTGGAGGTCCTGAAGGTCGAGGATCATTTCGAGAAGGACGGGGACTACATTCCCGTGCCGCACACACCGCTCAATTACGACGCCGAGCTGCTGAAAACGTTTCGGCAGCCATCCGCACCGCTCGACGTGGTGCAGCCCGACGGGCCCGGCTTCCGGGTCGAGGGCAACAAGGTCACCTGGGAGAACTGGGACTTTCGGGTCGGATTCAATGGCCGCGAAGGGCTGGTACTATATACGATCGGCTATACACATGGCGGACGCCGCCGCCCGATCCTGTACCGTGCGTCGATTGCCGAGATGGTGGTGCCATACGGCACGCCGGAGCGCAGCCACTACCGCAAGAACGTCTTCGACAGCGGCGAGATCGGCTTCGGCCGCATGGCAAACTCCCTGACGCTCGGCTGCGACTGTCTGGGTGTGATCCACTACTTCGACGCCGAGGTGCCCGACGTGTTCGGCGCGCCGAGAACCATCGAGAACTGCATCTGCCTGCACGAGGAGGACGCAGGACTGTCGTGGAAGCACACCGATGTTCGCACGCAGCGCGTGGATGTCCGTCGTGCGCGGCGCCTGGTGATTTCCTCGATCTCGACGATCGGGAACTACGAATATGCGTCCTACTGGTATCTGCATCAGGACGGTCGCATCGAGTACGAGATGAAAGCGACCGGGATCATCAACACCGCGGCGTGTCATCCGGGACAGCCGGGCCGCTTCGGCACCGAAGTCGCGCCCGGCGTCGTCGGCCATATTCATCAGCACGTCTTCTGCGCCCGCCTCGATATGGAGGTCGATGGGCCGAACAACACGGTGGTGGAATGCGACACACGTGCCCTGCCGGTCGGCCCGGACAATCCGCACGGGAACGCCTTCCTGATGGAGGAGCGCCCGCTACGGTCGGAGCTTGAAGCGCAGCGCGATTTCGATTTCGGCAAGATGCGCTACTGGCGCATCATCAACCCGCAGGCCAGGAACTGGGTGGGGCGGCCAACCGGATTCAAGCTGGAAGCGACGTCGCCAGTGCAACCCTTCACCCATCCGGCCAGTCCATCGGGTCGTCGGGGCCGTTTTATCCAACATCAACTCTGGGTCACGCCGTACGACGTCAACGAACGCTTTCCCGCCGGGGAGTTCGTCAATCAGTCACAGGGCGAGCAAGGGTTGCCGAACTGGACGCAGGCAAACCGGCCGGTGGAAAATACCGACATCGTCGTCTGGCATAGTTTCGGTCTGCATCATTTGCCGCGACCGGAGGATCATCCGGTGCAGCCATGCGTTGTCTGTGGTTTCAGACTCATGCCGTCCGGGTTCTTTGACCAGAATCCGGTTATCGATCTGCCGCCAACGACCAACGCCAGAAGTTGCTGTGGGTGAAGCGAAAAGTTCTGACTTGAGAAGTTGCCTGGTGCCTGGAAAGCGTAGCCCGCGCAGGAAGATCGTTCCAATCGATCGAGCCCGTTCTCAGGCCCCATCAGGGGGAAGGAGGGCGTCGGCGGCTGATCCGGCGACATTGCGGAAGTATCTGCCTGCGGACGATGCCTCGCAAAAGCGCTCACAGAGTCGTGATCTTTGGTTCGTCGTCTCGCGTTGAAAAGGACCGACCGGGGCCGTACGTGCGGTGGGAATCAATTACAGGAGTTTTACATGAAGATCGTTCAGTGGTTCGGCGCGTTGGTTGCCACCGGCCTCCTCGTGGCGGGACCGGTGCTCGCGCAGACGACCCCGCAGCACAAGACGACCCTGGCGCAGCAGGCTCCGCCGAAGAAGCAGCCCACTGCTGGTGGCGGCAGCGGCGGTGGCGGCGGCGGTACTAACAACCCGTTGCCCGCCGCGTCGAAGCAGCAGGCTGCCGGCGGCGGTGGCACCAACAACCCGCTGCCAGCCGGCGCCATGAAACAGCAGACTTCGAGCGGCGGCGGGGGCGGTACCGACAATCCCCTGCCGGGCGGGAACGCTTCGGTCCAGAAGTAGCCGCAGGGCACGCCTTACACGCATCGAGCCATCATCTGGAACCAGTGGGAGCAGGGTGGGCGATCTCATCCACGATACCGGCCAGACCTAAGCGACTGGTCAGCCTCGTGAGTATCCGGGGCTTGACGTGGTGGTCCACCTTGCTCGGGCGGGGTCCGGACGCCAATCTACATCGTGAGCGGACTCCTTCTGTAGCGACAGAAGGAGTCCGCTTCGTCGTTATCGGGACGGATCGGCTATGTCGATGAGGGTGGGATCAGCCGGGATCATGCGCCAGGACACAAGATCATCGATGCGATTGATGGTATGCCCCTCGGCGACGTTTGCCAGAATATCCTTGAGGTAGGTTTCAGGATTCAGTCCGTTCAGCTTTGCCGTAGCCACAAGGGTATAGATGGCAGCCTCCCTCTCTCCGCCTGAATCCGAACCGGCGAAGAGATAACTCTTCCGTTTATGGCCATATGTCCATGACAGGAATTATCCGCACCTTCGAGTTATGCAACCAGTTGGAAGAGAGCGCTGCGCCGTGATCCTGCGCTGATCACCGATAAGCTCCGCAGCTATGCAGCGGCAAAGCGTGAGATCATGCCCGGCGTGGAGCACCGCCAGCACAAGCGCCTCAACAACCGGGCGGAGAATTCCCATCAGCCGACCCGACAACGAGAGCGCTTCAGGCCGCCGCGGCAGGTGCAACGGTTTCTTTCCACTCATGATCAGATCGCCAACCTCTTCTCCCGCCGCCCAAACCAAGACGCCGCCGCGAAGTTTCGTTGCGCCCGCAGTCAGGCCTTCACTATCCGGGCCGGGGTGACCGGCGTGGCGATGGCCGCGTAATCACACCCGTCGTCGGCCGCCATCAAATCCATCGCCGCCATCCGATATTCCATGGACGACAAGTTGACGGTGCCCCCGTGTCTACCGCCGATTGACCAGCGTCATCTAGGTAACGCAGCGAGGATAGACGACCAAGTTGCAAGGTCATGAATAACGTCGCCTTTCCTTAACCGGCAGACAAGGCACGCATGCGGTTCAACCCCATACGTAGAAAAGGATCAGAGTGGATATAGAAAAATTGTACACCCGCCGTGACCCATCGTGCGATCTCGTGCTCGAACACCAACGTTCCGGCAATTTTCCCCGCCGCGCGGATTTTTGCGACCGCGCCCGCGACGGCGTCCTGAACTGGCTGTGGCCGCTCCTCGCCCAATGGAACACTCGGGAGATACCCCATCGACTGGGACAGGTCACCCGGCCCGATGAACAGGACGTCGACGCCGTCCACCTTGAGGATTTCGTCCAGGTTAGCGATCGCCTCCAGTGTCTCGATCATGCAGATCACCAGCCGGTCTTCATAATCCGCCGGACAGGCGTAGCGCACCGTCTCCACGATCGCGCTGGCCTGCGCGGCGGTTTCCACCATCGGCACCATCAAGCCGTCGGCGCCGCAGTTCAGACAGCGGATCATCGTTGAACGCTGATGTGAGTCGGGCCGGACAATCCCACCGCCGCCCGCGCCACGCGCAGCTGCGGCCATGACGCGCACGTCCTCGAAGCTGGCACTGCCATGTTCGCAATCCAGGAACACCGTGTCGGCACCCAGTTCGCACAGCCGAGCCACCAATCCGGAGGACACGTGGTGTGCGTTGACCATCAGCAGGCGTTCGCCGCCCGATAGCCGGTGGCGCAGGGAGGCTCCGATCATCTTGGTGTCCTTTTTTAAATTTCAGTGCAAACCACGGCAGAAAGCCTGGATGCGCGCGCACCCTTCGCGCAACGATACGGTATCCGTTGCATAAGACACGCGAACGTAAGGGCTCATGCCGTAGGCGGATCCTTGCACGGTGGCGACGTGCTTTTCCTCCAACAAGGCCGCGACGAAGTCGGTGTCGGTATCGATCCGCCGGCCGCCGTCACTGGTCTTGCCGAGACATCCGGCGATATTTGGAAAGACGTAGAATGCACCTTGGGGCTTGTGACAACTGACACCCGGCACCTGGTTCAACAGATCGACGACCAGATCACGGCGCTCGCGATATACCGCTGCCCGGTCGCGCAGGAAATCCTGCGGGCCGTCCAGGGCCGCGATGGTGGCCGCCTGCCCGACTGTGGAGACGCCGTTGGTCGACTGGCCCTGCACGTTATCCATCGCCTTGATCAGCGCCGCGGGGCCACCACAGAAGCCGATACGCCAGCCGGTCATCGCGTAGGTCTTGGAGGCACCGTTCACCGTCAGAGTCCGGTCCTTCAGGCGCGGCTCCACCTCGGCGATCGTGCAGAACTTGAAGCGGTCATAGATGAGGTGCTCGTACATATCGTCCGTCATGATCAGGACGTTCGGATACCGCAACAGCACGTTCGCGATTGCCTGCATGTCGTCGCGCGAGCACGCCGCACCGCTTGGATTGTTCGGAAAATTGAACAAAACCCATTTTGTGCGCGGCGTGATGGCCGTTTCAAGCGCGGCGGCCTGGAGCCCGAAGCCGTTGTTCTGCGGGCAGTTCACAAACACCGGGGTCGCACCGGCGAATTTCGCCATATCGGCGTAGCTGATCCACGCCGGGGTCGGGATGATCACCTCATCGCCGGTGCCGCAGGTCGCCATCAGCGCATCGAAAATCACCTGCTTGCCGCCGTTGGCGATCAGGATCTCGTCCAGCGCATAGTCGAGGCCGTTGTCACGACGGAATTTCCGTTGCACCGCCTCCTTCAGCGCTTTCGTCCCGGTTACAGGCGGATACTTGGTGTCGCCGGCCAGCGCGGCTTCGTGGGCGGCGGCGATGACATGGTCCGGTGTGGCGAAATCGGGCTCACCCATTGCCAGCCCGATGACCTTGACGCCGGCCGCACGCAATTGGCGGGCCTTCTCGGCCATCGCGGTAGAGGCGGATTCCACGACGCCATTCAAACGATCGGCTAACGTCCACATGACTGGTTTCATTTCTCTGAAGATGATGGGCGGCCGAAATCGCGGCTGATTTCGATGTCCGGTCCCTGGTCGCGGGGGAAAGTCGGCGATATCGGCACTTCTTCGATGGTCGTGCCGGCAGGCAGGGTGCAGCACAGCAGAATGACCCGGGCGACGGCGTCGGGATCGATCATCCGCGCGCGTTCCTCGGCCGTGGGCGGTCGCGCGCGCGTGTCGAGGATGGGTGTGTCCATCTCGCCCGGCAGGATGGTCGTCGCTCGCAGACCCTGGTGGCGATACGTGGCGCGCAGGTAGCCCATAAAGTTACCCACCGCGGCCTTCGCGGCACCATAAGGTGCGCCGCCCAGCAGGTTCGGCCGAACGGCGGCCAGTGAGGACACCGTAATGATCGTGCCTTCCCCCCGGTCCAGCATGTCAGGCAACACTGCCTTTACAGCTGCATAGACGGCCGTCAGGTTGACCGCGATGGTCTCGTCCCACTGGTCGTCCGGCATCCAGCGTAGGTTCTTGATCGGCGGTGCCGAACCCGCGTTGTTCACCAGGATGTCCACCGGACCAAGCTCCGTCCGGATCGCGGTGAACAGCGCAGCGACATCCGCCCGCACCGCCAGGTCACACGGCATCGCTCGGGCATCGCCACCCGCCGCGACGATGGCGGCGGCCACTTCCCCCAGCGGACCAACGCGACGGCCGACCAGCACCGTCCGCGCGCCCGCTTCGGCCAGGCGGCGAGCGGTGGCGGCACCCAGCCCACTGCCCGCCCCGGTCACCACGGCGATGCGGCCGGTCAGCGGGCGATCAGACATGACCGTAGTGCCCGGCGGCGCCTTGCGGCGTGACCAGGCCCTCGCGCAGGTCGTTCTCGATCAGCGCCGGATCGCGTTGCAGCGGGTCGCCCCAGCCGCAGCCGCCGGGAGTCTCGATCATCAGCGCCTCGCCATGCTGCAGAACGACGCGCCCCTTGGATGGCGACGGTTCGTTGCCGCGGATCACCCGGCCAGGCGCGCCATC
>JAQGHW010000662.1 GCA_028291505.1 Rhodopila sp.
GGCAAGACAAATTGTTCAAACTGCCCCAGCCCCAATTGCGTCGGAATCGCTTGCCCCCGTTGACACCCAGCCATTCTGGTCCTCCAGAAAACTGGACTTTGCGAGACCGGTCCGCAGACGAGATAAAATCGTCGCGACCGAATGCAAACTATTTGTGCGTCCGCGGGAACCCCCATAATAGGCACGCGGCAAAGCGCTCCCGGTTGTCCGACGAGATGCCGAGGCAATGGCGTATCTCGGTCAGGGCCGCAGTCTCAGCTGTGCTGACGTCGCCGTCGGCTGCGGCAACCCGCTCCGCTGCATGCAGAATAATCGACGTGCGCGGGGTACCCGCCACAAGGTAAAGTTCTTGCAGGAATTTCGTGCGCTGATGCGGACTGCGCTCCATTCGACGTATCCTGTCATCGAATAAGGCCAGCACATTCCATCGTCGAACCGCGGTAAGCGTGAGATATTGCTGCGCACAGGCGCCGAGTTCGCGCCGTTCAGCTGGATGCAGCTTCCCATCCGCGTACGCTATTGTTGCTGCGGCAGTGACCAAGGATTGAACGAAATGGGCCAAAAACATCGTGATCACCTGAAACAGGGGTATGTTTAGCGGGCTCGTCCGGGAAGACGTTCCGCAGGCGTGCGAGCCGGCGTTGACGCATTACTTCAACCATCAGGCGCCTCACTGGGGCCGGGTTCATGCGGGACTGACGATCGCGGGTATCCGGGAGCCGGTGTTGCCGGATTTGCTGGTTCCGTAACAATCTGGGTAATCGGGTCTGGCTGCGGCAGCCCTATCCGACTGGTTGTTCGTTTTGCATCCGAGGCTTGCCGGCCCGTCTCGCGTATTTTGGCCGCCGCGCTGAGGAGCAGTCCTGGAAGGATCAGAAATGAGGCTTTCATCCGACGCATTCCCCTGGTGTTTGAAGGATTTCGTATCAGACCGCGCAACGTCATTCATCGACCCGTTATTCCGGTGTCTTGGCGGTCAGGCGGTCCATCACGCCGAGCAGCAAGCCGGACGCAACGATCGCCATGGATTCGCACGCTCCTACCGAGTTCACGATCGCTGAGGTGCTCCACATTCATGAAGCTTTCCAGAACATGGATGGCAGAGATCGCCACGATCGAGGCTATCAGCTTAAGCTTGAGATCACCGAAATCGACATGACCCTTCCAGCTGGGCTTATCCTTGTGGCCAGCCAAATCGGGTCTTGAAACAAGATCCTCATAGCCCGCGAACATTACCATCACCATCAGCATCAGGCTACCCATCAGCGCCAGGTCGACCAGCGCGGGGATTCCCGCGATGGTGTTGTCCCCATCCGTTGTCAGCACGTGTCTCAGCAACTCCAAAGTGCGTTGCGCGAACTTGATCAGCAGCACAAGCAGCCCCGTCGCGAGCCCGACATAGACTGGTGCCAGCAGCCAGCAAAGGTCGCCTTTTCGACCAGGCGTTCGATCTGCATAGTGAGACCGATGCTCGAGTGTTGCGCGTGTCGCTCGAAGAGCGGTTCGCTGAATGTGGACTGACGCTCATCCCGAGAAGACCAAGATCGTCTACTGCAAGTATGATGACCGACGCGAGATGCATCCCGATCAGAAGTTCGACTTTCTCGGCTACACATTCCGGCCACAAGAGGATGAGGCGCATACGGTTGCATCGTCAGTTCGCCGCGGCTCGCGAACCAGCCGTCTTTATAGTCTGTTGCATGGAATTCCTTTTCGTCCGCCGCCGTCGGGAGGCGAGCAGATTGAGGCTCTCGACCAGCATCGAGAAGCCCATGGCGGCATAGACATAGCCGCGCGGTACGTGGAAACCGAAGCCGTCGGCGACCAGCATCATGCCGATCAGCAACAGGAACGACAGTGCCAGCATCTTCACGGACGCATGGCGGTCGATGAACGAGGCCAGCGGGTTTGAGGCAGCGAGCATCAGCATCATCGCGACAACGATTGCCGCCACCATGACCCGGATGTCCTCGGCAATTCCGACTGCCGTAATCACGCTGTCGAGCGAGAACACGATATCGAACAGCACGATCTGAGCGATCGTGCCGGCAAAGCCTGCCTTGCGGCCGTTCGCCGGATCATGGTCCTCATCACCTTCGACACGCAGGTGAATTTCCCGCGTGCCCTTGAACAGCAGGAAGCTGCCGCCGACGAGAAGGACCAGGTCACGCCAGGAGAAATGCAAGCCCCTCACTGACGCCACCGGCGCGGTCAGGTGGACGAGAAAGGCGATGGACCCCAGCAGGGCAAGCCGCGTCCCTAGCGCCAGGGTAAGGCCGATCGTGCGAGCTTTGCCCCGTTGTTCCGGCGGCAGCCGCGCCGCCAGCAAGGCCACGAACACCAGGTTGTCGACACCCAGCACGATCTCGAGCGTCGCCAACGTGACGAAACTTGCCCAGATATGCGGGTCCAGTAGCCAATCCATCGAGTCAGCCGTCGGCTTCAGGGGCGCGCCGATCAGCGACCACGGCGATCACCCGTCAGTTGCAGGAGCATGACGAACAGATTGATGAAGTCGAGATACAGTGTCAGCGCACCCATCAACGCAAGCTTCGCCATTTCAGCACCGCCCCGGCCCGTGACGTAGATCTCCTTGATGCGCTGCGTGTCGTAGGCTGACAGCCCGGTGAACACGAGCACGCCGATGACTGAAATCGCGAAGTGCAGCACGCTCGACGCGACGAAGATGTTCACAACGCTCGCCAGGACGATGCCGATCAATCCCATGAACAGGAACGAACCGAGCCGCGACAGGTCTCGGCGGGTGGAATACCCGTACAGGCTCATCGCCGCGAATGTTCCGGCACTGATGAAGAAGACGCGGGCAACGCTGGTGCCGGTATAGACAAGGAGGATGCCGGCGAGCGACAGCCCCATGAGGCCGGCATAGACCCAGAATACCGTCTGCGCCATGGCGAAGCTCATGCGGTCGATGCGGACGCTTAGGAACAGTACGGCGGCCAAGGGGGCCAGCATGACCAACCAGATCAGCGGGGTTTCGGCGATCTGCTGGTAGAATCCGGTGGCGACGGCGATGGTGGCGACCAGCCCGGTCATGGCCAGGCCGACCGCCATGTAGTTGTAGACCGATAGCATGTAGCGGCGCAGCCCGGCGTCGATGGCGGGGCTGCCCAACCTAGCGGTGCCCGAAGGACGGCTGGTGTATGCCTTGATGTTCATAGGGTCTCCTTTCAGGACATGCGGGAAATGGACGAAGACGGGCGCGGCAGGCCCATCCAATGGGGCCGGCGATGCTCGATCCAGGCCAGGACACGATCAGTGCCGCGCCGCACGGGCGCGATGTCCTCGGCCAGCAGAACGAGGCCAAGCGGCAGCATCCAAAGCCCGAGGATGGGAAGGATGCTGAAGAGGCCGCCGACGATGAGCAACAAGCCCACGGGGATCCGCAGGCATCGCGCTGACGGCTGTCGCAGCCAGCGGACACTGGGTTGGAGGCGTCGCGGCAAGCGCCGGATCAGCAGGTCCAGTCGGCGTTCCCGATCATGGTCCTGAACTCGTTCGGCGACACGAGTCAGCGCTCGGCCTTGGGTTCGGACATACAAAAAGCGGCTCCCTCTTGCATGAGCCGCGTCGCACATCCGATGCCGGACCGGGTAAACTGTGGTTTGAAAATGATCGGGGCCACAGATCGCCCGTTTCCCAACGCACACCGACGTGGAACACGGCGATCCGACATCACGAGGTTGGACGACACCATGTCGTCGTCCTCGTCAGAGGGGCCCGGATCAGTTGAAAGATATTTGGGCAGGCAGTGTCGTAAATCAAGGACAACCGTCAGCACTTGAGAGCACGCAGTAGTTTTTCGATCCTCGACGCTATTGCCCGCACGGTGGAACAGGTTGAACTGGACGATGCGCTCCATTGCGTCGCCGACGAGCGCTGGGTGAAGGTACTGGCGACCGGTGGGGCCGTGCCGTTCGTGGGACGATGCGAGAGCCTCGCTCGAGCCTCGACCGCGCTGGGAGCGGCCGCGTAAGCCGGTGGCTCACAAACCCGGGCGTAGACCAACGGCATGCCCCGTGTCGGAAGGGCGTTGCACCTGGCTGTGGAGGGCGAGAGGACCCCAGCCCCAACCCGCTATGCGGTGATCCGCTGGCAACGGACGAATTCGGGCGTCCGGCCCCCAGCACCCGGTTCAGGATCGCCATGCCGATGGCAGCTTCGGTCCGGTGGACAGCGAAACCGCGCGCCCGCAGCCGAGGCCCGAGCAACGGCATCATATTCCCAAGCCGCGGGATCGGGTGACGAACTAGAGCGGTTTTACGCTGACTGGAAATAGCCAGCATGGCGAATGAAGTTTTTGCATTCCTGGGGGGATACGCAGCCTGTGATGGACCCGAGGGCCTCCCAGAGTGCCTCGACGCTGCGTAGAGCCATTTTCCGAAACCTTATCGGCCGTGATCGTGATGTTGCGCTCTTGGGCCCACAGGGGTAGTGCTGATGACTGATATCGCGCAAGGCGTGCTCAAAGGTAAGATCGCTCTGGTCGCTGGTGCGACCAGAGGTGCGGGCCGCGGCATCGCCACGCAATTGGGTGCGGCTGGCGCGACGGTCTACGTCACTGGGCGCACAACCCGTTCGCGCCGGTCGGAAATGGACCGCCCGGAAAC
>JAQGHW010000676.1 GCA_028291505.1 Rhodopila sp.
CCGGATGTGCCGGTGTTTACCGGGGCGATCGACCGCGAACTGGACAGCCACGGCTATATCCGGCCGGGGCTGGGGGATGCCGGGGACCGGTTTTACGGGACGCGGTAGACGTCGCGCGACCTGATGGTCGCTATGTTGGTTCAGGGTGAGAAGCGGTCGGCCGGTTGCCCAAGCGTGCGACGGCTGAGTGCATTTGCCACGTCGCCGTAATGGCGGGCACTTTTCGTTTATTACATTCTTGGCGCTGGGTTGACAGGTCATTGCTACACAGTGATTAGTGTTTCTGCCCCCCTTGAAAGTAATGCCCATGTCCGGCACGATCTCTACAACCTTGACCGCAACTTATGGTTTAGCGGTCAGTCCAACAACGATCGTGGCGACCGGCGCGGTGGAAGTGGCCGCCGTCGACTACGCGGTGACCGGCGGACCAGGCTTCACACTCATCAACGACGGTCAGATCAGAAACACCGTGTTTAGAGGTGTCTCACTTGGGGCCGGCGGCACGCTCACCAATGCGGCCTCCGGTACCATTACGGCTGCCCTTCTCAATGCGGTCGTACTCGGCAGCGGTGGCAGCGTCACCAATTCGGGCGGCATCGGAGGCGGGACCGCCGGCGTTGATTTAACCGGCGGCGGGTCGGTCTTGAATGAGGCGGGCGGCGCGATTACCGCCAACTCTGGCCTTGCGCGCGCCATCCTAGGCCTCTACGGGCCGCTCACTGTTACAAACGCCGGTAGTGTCACTGGCATCGGCGGTTCCGCGACCGGCATCGCACTTTACGCCGGCGGCACTATCACCAACCTCGCCGGTGGTACTATCAGCGGGTATGGTGGATCGGCCCGCGGCATCGCCCTTAGCGCCGGCGGAGTCGTCGACAATATGGCGGGCGGCGTGATCCAGGGCACCAACCCGGCGATCGTCATCGGCGGTGGCTCGACCACGATCGTCAATGCCGGCACGATCATCGGCGCTTCTGTGGGGGGTAGCAGCGATGGCGTGATCTCCTTCGCAGACATCACGCGGGTTCCTCAGGCGGCGGCGTAACCGTCGCGAACGCCGGCATGATCGGCGGCAGCGCAGGCGCACTACGGTTTGACGCTGGATACGCGAATCGGCTGGTGGTCGATCCGGGCGCCGTGTTTGTCGGCACGGTGGACGGCGGCGACACGATCGGTGCCTCGGCCGTCAGTACGCTGGAACTGGCGAGCGGCTCCTCCGCCGGCGTGCTGTCCGGCATCGGCACGCAATCCATCAACTTCGGATCGATCGCCTTCGACTCCGGCGCGGACTGGGTCATCGCGGGTAACACGTCCGGACTGGCCGGCATGATAAGCGGATTCGCCCGAGGCGACAGGATCGATATAACGGGCATCACCGTGACCGGATCGAGCTATGTCGACGGGATCCTGACCCTGGACGAGGTATCCGGTGGTGCCACGCTCGACCTGCTGGGAAGCTTCACAATTAGTGACTTCTTAGTAATGAATGTATCCGGAGGTGCCCAAATCAGCATCGAATGCTTCGGTGGCGGAACACGCATCCTTACGCCTGACGGTGAGGTTGCCGTGGAAGACCTGCGTGTTGGCGACCACGTCGAAACCTTGCTCGGCGGGGCGCCCGCCGTAATCACCTGGATTGGCCACCGAACCGTCGACTGCACGCGTCACCCCAGGCCGACGCAGGTTTGGCCCGTGCGGATCAGCGCCGGCGCATTCGGACCCGACCTGCCCTGCCACGATCTGTTCCTGTCCCCCGGCCACGCGATCTATGTCGAGGACGTACGGATTCCGGTGAAGCATCTGATCAACGGCCATAGCATCGTCCAGGTGCCGGTGGATGAGGTCAGCTATTACCACGTCGAGTTGCCGCGTCACGATGTGCTGCGGGCGGAAGGATTGCCGACCGAGTCATATCTGGACATCGGCGATCGTGCGAACTTTGCGAGCGACAGCGACCCGATGCGGCTGTTTCCCGATTTCTCCGCTCGCTCATGCGACGTAGCTACCTTCTGGGAGATTTATGGTTGCGCTCCTCTGGTCGTCAGCGGCCCGACGCTGGCGGTGGTTCGGCAGCAAGTCGATAGGCGGGCAGCCGTTCTCAGCGGGCAGGAGGCGGCTATCCCCTCTGCTGCGTGACTTAGGAACGCTGCGTATTCGAAAGAGTTGACCCGGTCAGCGACGTTCCGGCGGTTAGAGCGCCTGGCTGACGCGACTATTTTTGTCCGCCGGCGCGGCGGCTACCCGAGAGGCGGCGACCTCGGCGATGTATTGCGTCGCACCAACAAAATGCAGCACGACCTCAAACGGTCCGCTGAAACCGGCGAACAGTTCGGTTGGCAAAATCGCGTCGCCATCGGTCCATCTGAAATCATGATCCGCTTCGAAGGCATGGAAGCCTTCCGCCAGGCGTGGATCGCGGGCCGGGAATGTCCGGAACCGTGTTCCCTGACGCATGACGATTCGGCGCACGGCAACGCCCAGGCGGCGTGGGTCCCGGGCCAGGCCGAGTTCCTGCGGGACCGCGGCACGCGAGACGAGCCGCATCTCACGCGGCACATGTGCAAGGTTGAAGATGCAGACTTCATCCGTCTGCGTCGCGGCGTGCAAGCGGGTGCCATCCACCAGCAAATGCAGATCGGGATCGTCCGTCAGCGGCAGGCCCGGGCGCTGGCCGGCGAGATTCAGCAAGCGGCGCCAGACCGCATCGACGATGGGGCCGCCGGTCAGCACTGGCGCGCATGGTGCCTCGGCCGCCGGCAGATCCCGGCCGTTGCGGGCATTCTTGAACATCCACCGGTTGCCGTCATCGCGATAGCTTTCGGCCGGGGCGCCGTTGGCCAGCAGGATATCGTGTGTGTCAAGTTCCAAGTGGTAGACCATCACCTGCTGCGGCCGATCGTCCCAGAGGATGGAGCGATGGTTGACCAGGAGTTCGACTGGGATCAAAACGTTTTCGAAGAACAGCGAGTGCCCCTTGGTCACGTGCAAGTCCTCATTCGGCACGTTGTCGCCGAGTGCGCTCTTACGCACGATAATGGGCGTCGCCGAGCCTCGCCGGCCGCGTGTGGCGAGGGCGCCGCCGTGACCGACCCAGCAGATGCGGCGTTTTCCGCCGCTTGCCGTAACGACGGTGTCGCCGACCTTCAGGTCTTCGATCGGAACTTCGCCTTGATTGGTCAGGATGTGGGTGCCCGAAAGAAAGCATGTTGTCGCGGTTGCCGCGAACTGGAAGCCTGCATCGCTTTCGGGGGCAGCCGCATAGACGAACGAGGTCGGGACGGGCGTGGTGGGATAGAACACGGAATTGCCGAAGACGGCGGCCGGTGTATCGGTGCTGGTAAAGGAAAAACCGCCGAGCGTGTCGCCCGAACCCGGGTCGGAAGGCGGCGAGGACGCAACCCATTGTATGGCGTGTCGATCCTTCAGTGCGCCGTGCATGACAATGCCTGCCCAGTCGATTGGACTGGTGACGCCTGTCGGTTCGGTGTCCAGCAAGTCGCTGGCGGACACCCAGGCGAACCGCAGGGTGTCAGCGGTGGCGGACCCGGTACCGATCAGGGCGATGTCGTATTGCCAGTGTGTTGGATCGAGTTGGGTGGCGGTTATGGTCGCCGACGCACTGTTCGCCATTTTATGGCTCCTTGGACATTGGGCCAGACGACTTCGCCGCCGCAGCGCCCCGGCGCCTGCAAACGTGCGAAGGACAGAAAGTGGCAAATTGCCGGGCCCTTCCTGTCAAGTTACTATTTAGCTACGAATCCCCGGCGTGTCTAGAAAATGTTTCGTGAGTCGGTCCGCTATCCGCGGAAGTTACACAATCGACAAACATCGCTGTGGCCGTCTGGCCTGTGGATAAAACCCCTGGACTTGCCTTTTGCCCGATTTTACTCCACGGAAACCGTCCCGTTCTGGTAATCAGCTGAGAGGTCACCGCCATGACGACCGCCGGGTCTAAGTCATGCGACTGTGCTCATTATTTGCGTGACATGCCGTCCCGCATCCCGCGCGCCAGGGCCGGAGCTTGAGCGCGAACATGACGATAGGTTCCGTCACATTTCTGTCCGACGGAGCGCTTCCAGGCCGTATCAGTCCCGCGCTTTGAACGTTCCACCCGTAGCGATCACGTCCTGGCTAGGCCACGATCACTTCTGTCTTTACCGAATTGGCGATAAAGCAAATTTCGTGGGCTTCATGATGCATGTGGTCCAGCTTCGCTTTTGCGGGCGGCTCACCGGTCCATTCGATTTGCGGATGCAGCACGACCTTGGTCACGGCTTGTCGGCCCGGCGCGATATCCCCCATCACGCCCGTTGCGTGGTCGCGGTAGGCGGCAACGGTGAAGCCCGCCAACCGGGCTACGTGCAGGAAGGACAGCATGTGACAGCTGGAGAGGGCGGCGACCAGCATCTCCTCCGGGTCGACCGCTGCCGCCACGGCCCATTTGCCGACAACATGCGGTGAGGCTGATGCCGGGACGACTGTCCCACCGTCGAAGCTTACGCTATGGCCGCGGCTGTAACGGCCGTTCGGAAAATCCTCGCCGGTTTTCAGAGTCCAATTGACGTCGGCGGTATAGGTCGCCATCGATTCCTCACTTTCGGGGCCTGATATGCAGCCCCGATATAGTGTCCGTACTGGTCTGGCGGGACCAGTTCCCGCGATCAGGCCATGGCCGCCGCCACCTTGGCGACCCTTGCCTGCCGCTCAGCCCGTAGCGTGGTCATCCGTGCGCGGACGGCCGCCACCAACTCGGGGCGGGCGGTATCCGGGCTGCCCGCGTCGAACGGCGGGGCGGGCGCGTATTCGATACCGAGCTGAATGGTTTCCGCGACTTCCTGGCCGGCGAGTTCGGCTACCATGGTCAGCGCGAAGTCGATGCCGGCGGTGACGCCGCCACCGGTCATGAACTTGCCGTCGCGGACCACTCGGCCTTTGGTCGCGATCGCACCCAGCGGCGCCAGCAGGTCGGTCCAGGCCCAGTGTGTCGTGGCGTGCTTGCCGCGCAGCAGCCCGGCCGCGCCCAGCACCAGCGACCCGGTGCAGATCGAGCCGACGAATGTCGCGTGTTCGGCCTGGGTGCGCAGGAATGACAGGACGTCCGGGTCATCCATCAGGTCGAGCACGCCGGCGCCGCCCGGCACGCAGATTACGTCCAGCGCCGGGCAGTCCGCCAGGGTGGTGTCGGGTATCAGCGTCAGGCCGCCGTGGGTCCGGATCGGGTCGAGCGTCTTCCACAGCACGTGGACTTCGGCGTTCGGCAGGCTGGTGAACACCTGCAGCGGGCCGGTCAGGTCGAGCTGGGTCATCGCCGGAAAGGCCAGCAGGCCGATGCGATATTGGATCATTCTGGGTCTCCTGGTTGTGGACAGGCAGGTTCTCGCATGGCAGGCTCTGGCGGAAATGCCAATATGCCCACAGATCACGCCAAATCCGAGCCGGCCAAATCCTCGCCGTGTCGAGTTGCTCGCGTTTCCCGACGTGCAGCTTCTGGATGTCACCGGGCCGTTCCAGGTGTTTGCCAGTGCCAACGCGCTGATGACGGAGGCCGGTCAGCCGCCGCCCTATGCGCTGACGGTCGTGTCGGCCATTGCTGGACCGGTCGTGTCCTCGGGCGGGTTGGCGTTGCTGTCGGAGCCTTTGCCGCTGGTGGATCGGGCGCTGGATACGCTGATCGTTGCTGGCGGTTCGGGGGTTTATGTGGCGTACCGGGATGGTTCGCTGGTGGATTGGGTAAGACAGCGGGCCAACGCCTGCCGCCGGGTTGCCTCGGTTTGTTCGGGGGCGTTCCTGTTGGCGGCCACCGGTTTGCTGGATGGGCGGCGTGCCACGACGCACTGGTCGCGCTGCGCCAGCCTGGCGGCGGAATTTCCGGCGGTGCGGGTGGAGCACGACCCGATCTACGTGAATGACGGCGCGATCTGGACCTCGGCTGGGGTTACCGCCGGGATCGATATGGCGCTGGCGCTGGTGGAGGCCGATCTCGGCCGAACAATCGCGACGACAGTGGCGCGGCATCTGGTGGTGTTCGCCAAGCGGCCCGGCGGACAGTCCCAATTCAGTGCCGAACTGGCACTGGCTGGTTCCGATGCTCGGTTCGATGGGCTGCACGACTGGATGAAACGAAACCTGCGCGGCGATCTGGCGGTGCCGGCGCTGGCGGAACAGGCCGGTATGAGCGAGCGTAGTTTCCTACGGCACTATCGGCAGGTTACCGGAACGACGCCGGCGCGTGCGGTCGAACGCGTGCGAGTAGAGGCGGCTCGTCAGACGCTGGGCGGCACGGATCTGCCGTTGAAGCGGGTTGCCCGCGATTGTGGGTTCGGGTCCGAGGAATCCATGCGGCGCAGCTTCATGCGGATTTTGGCGGTGCCTCCGCAGGCGTATCGGCAGCGGTTTCCGGTTTGAGGGTTTGGCGTGTCCATACGCATCAGGATAAGCCGAACGCGGAGAATACTTGGTCGGTCCGGCCCCGCTCTTCCCGGCCATGACGGTGGAAAGAACGGTTTGCTCAAATGCCGCCTTATCCTGATGCGCATGGGCGCGGGTCCCGTGAGGCGTCGCACCCAATAATCGGCATCCCGGCGAAGCAATTAATCGGGCCTGCGGCGCTCTCCCCCCGCGAGGTTGATCGGATACGGCACCGCCGGTGTTTGGACGAAAACCGCGATTCGACGCAGAGCGCGCAGAGAAGTTTACTAGATTCACCGGGCGCAGCAGAGATTCTTCTCTGCGTATTCTGCGTCCCCCTCTGCGCGCTCTGCGTCGAATCGCCCAAGCTGAAACGAACGCGTTCCTCTCGATTTACCCACCTTACACCAGTGGGCCGAAGTATCGACTCGTCGTCGAGGTCGTGACACGTACAGCAAATGCGTGCCGCTTCTCTTAAGATGGCTGCGGGGGTAAGCGGCCGCTACGGTCCCCGCCGTTTCATCCCGGAACGACCGCGTCGTTTCGATGGATCGTAGCCGCCGCCGCCTGGTCCCATCGGTTCCGGCGTCTGGCTCCGTTTTTGACGCGTCAATGCAGTCGCCATGGGGGGCGCCGGCAGACCCAGTTCCAGCGCCTCCAGGCGTTTGATCTCGTCGCGGAAGCGGGCCGCCTGCTCGAACTCCAGGTTGGACGCCGCGCCGCGCATCCGCTTCTCCAGGTCCGCGATCGCGGCCTTCAGGTTCTTGCCGACGAACTCGGTGGTGTCGGCGTCCTTGATCGGCGCGACCGTTACGTAGTCCTGCTCGAACACACTCTCCAGCACGTTGCCGATATGCCTGCGGATCGACATCGGCGTGATCCCGTTCGCCTCATTCCAGCTTCGCTGCTTGCTGCGCCGCCGGTCGGTCTCCTCGATGGCAGCGCGCAACGACCGTGTCATGGTATCGGCATACAGCACCACACGCCCATCCACATTCCGCGCCGCTCGGCCGATGGTCTGGATCAGCGACGTCTGTGAACGGAGGAACCCTTCCTTGTCCGCATCGAGGATCGCGACCAGCGCGCACTCCGGAATATCGAGACCTTCGCGCAACAGATTGATCCCGACCAGGACGTCGAAAACCCCGAGGCGCAGGTCGCGGATGATCTCGATCCGCTCCAGCGTATCGATGTCCGAGTGCAGGTACCGCACCTTCACCTGCTGTTCGGTCAGGTAGTCGGTCAGTTCTTCCGCCATCCGCTTGGTCAGGGTCGTGACCAATATGCGACCGCCGGCGGCTGCGACGGTTTTGCATTCATGCAGCAGATCGTCGACCTGGTACTCGACCGGGCGAACTTCGGTGACCGGATCGATCAGCCCGGTCGGGCGAATGACCTGTTCGGCGAACACGCCAGCGGTGCGCTCCATTTCCCACGGGCCGGGCGTTGCCGAAACGAATACGGTCAACGGGCGGAAGCGCTCCCACTCCTCGAACTTCAGCGGGCGGTTGTCGACGCAGGACGGCAGGCGGAAGCCGAATTCCGACAGCACGGTCTTGCGGTTGAAGTCGCCTTTATACATGCCACCGATCTGCGGCACGGTGACATGGCTTTCGTCGACGATCAGGAAGGCGTTCTCCGGCAGGTATTCGAACAAGGTCGGCGGCGGGTCGCCGGGTGCGCGTCCGGTCAGGTAGCGGGAATAGTTCTCGATCCCCGCGCAGGACCCGGTGGTCTCCATCATCTCGATGTCGAAGTTCGTTCGCTGTTCCAGCCGCTGCATTTCCAGCAGTTTGCCCTGGCTGTTCAGTTCCGCCAGGCGCTCCTTCAGCTCAACCTTGATGTCGCGAACCGCCTGGGTCAGCGTCGGCCTGGGCGTCACATAGTGGCTGTTGGCGTAGACCGTGATCTCCCGCAGTTCGGCGTTCTTCTCGCCGGTCAGCGGGTCGAATTCGTGGATCGACTCGATATCGTCGCCGAACAGCGTGACCCGCCAGGCGCGGTCCTCATAATGACTTGGGAAGATGTCGACGATTTCCCCGCGCAGGCGAAACGAGCCACGTGCGAAGGCGACGTCGTTCCGGCGGTATTGCAGGTCGACCAGCGCCTTGGCCAGCTTGTCGCGATCGATCTGGCCGCCGACCTCCAGCTTCGCCACCATCTTCGAGTAGGTCTCGACCGAACCGATACCGTAGATGCAGGAGACCGAGGCGACCACGATCACATCGTTGCGTTCCAGCAGAGACTGGGTGGCGGCGTGACGCATCCGGTCGATCTGTTCGTTGATCTGGGCGTCTTTTTCGATATAGGTGTCGGTGCGGGGGACGTAGGCCTCGGGCTGGTAGTAGTCGTAGTAACTGACGAAATACTCGACGGCGTTGTCGGGGAAGAAGCTTTTCATCTCGCCGTATAGTTGTGCGGCAAGGGTCTTGTTGGGTGCGAGGACCAGGGTCGGTTTTTGCACCGCCTCGATCACCTTGGCCATGGTGAAGGTCTTGCCGGAGCCGGTGACGCCGAGCAGGACCTGGTCGCGTTCGACGGCTTCGACGCCGCGGACGAGTTCGGTGATCGCCGTCGGCTGGTCGCCGGCCGGTTCGTATTCGGACACGACCTTCAGCCGCCGCGTCATCGGCTTGGCAGCCTGCTTCTGCGGCATGAACAAGACAGGGTGCGGGCGGAGAAGGGTTTGGGACATAAGGCGAACACCTCGACGCTCTACAATTGGCGCATCCCGAATGCTGCGTCAAATGACGCATCCTGAATGCTGGGTCAAATGACGCACCCTGGATGCTGGGTCAAATGGCGCACCCTGGATGGCCCATGAAACGGTGCATCACAAATGGCGCGTCGAATGGCGCATCACAGGTGGCGTGTCGAATGAAGGATCACAAATTTTGCGGGTCCGAACTGCCGCGTCCGCCGGGGCTATCCCGTCACGACCATCCTTCGCACGGCCCGAACCGCTCGGCGCATGTCGAACAGCAACGTGCCAAGGCTGGTTAGCCGCACCCGTTTGCGTTGCCGCCAAAGATGCACCAGCAGTCCGCCGTTGCGGCGCCACTCCCGCTCCCGCCGGGCCCGCGCGGTACGATGTTCCGCGCGCCACGGGAAGTGCCGGACGACCTTGGCCGGGGTGGGGATTCGGTCGAAGATCAGCACATATGCCATCCGATCGGAGTCGGAGGCGTTAGGCTTGGCGCCATGCACGGTCCGCTGATTGTGGATCACGCAGCCGCCCGCCGGCAGGGGGATCGTCACGGCGTCCCGCGGATCGAACACGCCAATACACTCCAGCGCGTGGATCCTTGCATCACCGCCGGGAAATCCGTGCGGCAGCACCGGCCCTCGATGCGACCCCGGGATATATGCCATGCAACCATTGACTTCATCGACCGGCTGCAGAGCCAGCCAGAAGCTGACCTCATCATAGTCGAACGCGGGGTCCTGGAACGCTTCATCCTGATGCCAGGGCGTCGCCTCCCCGATGCGGGGTGGCTTCATCAGCGAAATATCCGCCTTGAACCGAACCGCGCTACCCAGAAGCTGCTCCGCGATGCCGCGGGCCATCCGGTAGAAGTCACTCGCAACCAGTTCCGGGGCGAACGACCTGGGGTGCAGGATTTGTGGAAACCGGGCTGGTGCGGAGCCGTCATCAACGCCCATCGCATCGAAAAGAGCGCCCTCCTCGAAGCCGACTTTGTCGTCGTGCAGGCGGGCCAACGTCCGCCGCAGCGCCGCGATGTCGTGCGGGGAAATTCCGGAATCGAATGCAAGAAACCCGTCCTGCCGAAAGCGTTCGATCATCGCCGTATCAAGACGCATCATCAAATGCTCCGCCTTTTCTTGAGGAGTGGTTGGCAGTACTGTCGAGCAAGAGTGCCGGAGAGCAACGGAAATTACCGATTTTGAGTACGGAGCGTCCAATCACGAACTGGCGTCATGGCGGGCCGAATGGTTGATTTCCGTCAGAATCGCGGTTCTATAGGTAAAACTTCCGCGACGGGATCAGTCCGTTCTTCTAACGTGACGATTGTCGACGCCGGTTCGCGTCCGCCCGGGATCGCGTCGCGCCGCACGCCGAAACACTAATTCCATTACCAATCTCGACGTTCCAGTTATAGAACGCCCCGGAGGGCGGACGTCGCCGGAACAGAATCGGGACCAGGATGCTGAGATTCTCGAAAACCACCACCGGGACAGTGCTTTTCGCACTGGATGCGGCACTGATCATTACCGTCTGGCCGCTGGTACTGTGGTTGTCGCGGCTGGACGTTCTTTATTTGTTTGAATTTCCGTGGGATGCGCGCGGCGTCGACTATCCGATTTTCGACCTGCTGCTGCTGTTCGCGATGGGGCTATACCGGCGGGAGGCGATCCTGGAGGCAGGGCGATCCCTGACGCGGGTGCCGCTGATCGTCGGCATGGGCGCGGCCCTGGCGATCCTGGTTTCCCTGATCCAGCCGTTGCTGGTGCCCTCGGCCGTCATGCCGGGCGGCCGCGATCAGGCGATGCTGTTCGGCCTGGCGGTCGTCACGTTCACGTTCTGCGCGTTCCTGGCCCGCCTGATCATCGACGTCCTGATCCGCCGCCGGGTCCTGCGCCGCCGCTTGTTGATCGTCGGCGCCGGCCAGCGCGCCTGGGACCTGCTGCTGATGCTGGGCCGCGAAGGCAGCAGCCTGCACGACGACGTCAGCCTGGTATACGACCCGCAGGAGGACGTCGATCCGCGGCTGCTCGCCGAACGCTCCGACCGGATATTCTGTCCGCCCGACTTCAATGTGGTCGGCATCGCAACGCGGATGGATGCGGACCTGATCATCGTGGCCCCCGACGAACGCCGAGGCATGAACCTGGAGCGACTGCTGGACTGCAAGAAAGCCGGCTTCCCGGTGATCCAGTACCTCAGCTTCGTAGAGCGGGAGATCCGCCGCATCGACCTGAAGCGCATGGAGCTGGGCTGGCTGGTCTACAGCGACGGCTTCACCTTCGGCGCGCTGGACCGTTTCCTGAAGCGTGCGTTCGATCTGGTCGTCAGTTTCATCGTGCTGCTGCTGACGGCGCCGCTGATCGCCATCGGGATGCTGGCGATCCGGTGGGAGGGGCGCGGTCCGGTGCTGTACCGGCAAGAGCGGGTGACGCTGGACGGCAAGGTGTTCCTAATCATGAAGCTGCGCACCATGAAGGTGAATGCCGAGGCGCACGGCGCGGTCTGGGCGGCGACAAAGGACAACCGCATCACCCGTGTCGGCGCATTTCTGCGGCGCACGCGGATCGACGAGCTGCCGCAACTGATGAACATCCTGCGCGGCGACATGTCGTTCGTCGGGCCGCGGCCGGAGCGGCCGATCTTCGTCAAGGAGCTGACGGAGAAGATCCCGCTGTACAATGAACGGCACATGGTGAAGGCCGGGCTGACCGGCTGGGCGCAGATCAACTACCCGTACGGCGCGTCGATCGACGATGCTCGGTCGAAGCTGAGCTACGATCTTTATTATGTAAAGAATTTCTCGATATTGTTCGACTTCGTCATCCTGCTGCAGACCCTGCGTGTGGTGCTATGGCCGAGCGGGGTGCGATAAGCGGGGACCGGAAGAGCAGGAACACGGCAATCAGGAAGTTCAGCGCGTTCCAGGCGATACCGTTGGCAAAGGCCGCGCGATAGGACCCGGTAATGTCGAAGATCGCGCCGGACATCCAGCCGCCCAGCGCCATGCCGAGGATGGTCATCATCAGGATGATGCCGACCCGTCCGCCGGCCTCCCTGGCGGGAAAACTCTCCCGCACGATGATCGCGTAGCTGGGCACCAGCCCGCCCTGGAACAGTCCGAACAGGGCGGAGATCACATACAGCGGCGTCAGTCCGTTCATCATCAGATACAGCGCCAGCGCCACCATCTGGGCGAAGGATCCGATCAGTAGTGTAACGAGTCCGCCCAACCGGTCGGCGAGGAAGCCCGATCCGATCCGGCTGACGATGCCGAAGCCCAACATCAGGGACAGCATCTGGGCGCCCCGGGCGGGGCCGTAGCCGAGGTCGCCGCAATAGGCGACGATGTGCACCTGTGGCATCGACATCGCCACGCAGCAGGCGAGTCCCGCTACCGACAAGAGGGTTTGCAGGACGCCCGGCGGCAACGCGATCCGGTGGACGGATGCGGCCGGAGTCGGCGCCCCGATCGCCCGAACCGGCGCCCGGCTGCGCAACAGCATCGCCAGCGGCGGCATCACGACCAGGCAGAAGATCCCGACCGCCAGATGGGCCGCACGCCAGCCGTGGGCGCGGATCGCGGACTCGATCAGCGTCGGCCAGACCGCGCCGGACACGTAGTTGCCGGAGGCGCATAACGCGATCGCGATGCCCCGGCGCTTTTCGAACCAGAATGAGATGTTGGCCATCAGCGGCACGAAGGTCGCGGCGGTTCCGAACGTGCCGATCAGCACGTAGGCGGCGGCGAACGACATCAGGCTGCCGGAGAGCGAGGCCAGGATGAAGCCGGCGCCGAGGCAGCCGGCCCCGATCATCACCGGCAGGATGATGCCTCGACGGTCCGCCAGCTTGCCCATGATCACGCCGCCGATGCCGAACCCGATCATGGTCAGGGTAAACGGCAATGAGGCGGCGCCGCGTTCGGCCCCGAAGTCGGCCTGGACGGCGGGCAGGGCGACCACGACTGACCACATGCCGACGCCGCCGATCGCGGACAGCAGCACGGACACAGCCACGCGGAACCAGGCGTAGGGGGAGTCAATTTCTCGGCGGATCATAGGGGGTCTCAGTGGGTGGTGGCAGCGGTGAAAAATGTTGGAACCACGGATGAACACGGATCGGCGTTGTCCCTGCCCGGGGCACGCGCCGGACGCGCGGTTTGCCGCGCACGCCCGGGCGCGCGCGGCAGGCTGTCTTATCCGTGTTCATCTGTGTTCATCCGTGGTTCCAATCGCCCGTCGCGCCCAGGCACCAGTCGTGGTGCAAGGGCGGCCGGCGGTCAGGTCTTCTCGAAGTCGATGCGCTCGACCACGGGCAGGCCTTGCAGGAACCGGCGCAGGCAATCGAGTGCCAATTCGACCGCGCCCAATCGGACCCATTCTCTTCCGCCCAGGATGCGCGAACGCCGGAACTCCATCCGGTCGGCGGTGGAGATGCCGATCCAGATAGTGCCGCCGAGGTCCATGCGGTCGGCGCCGGCATCCAGTTCGATCAGCACCACCAGGGCGTGGGTGGCACCGGTATGCTGACGCGCCGCTGTGGCGACAGCCTCGGTAGTGTCCTGATCCAATTCGGAAGGGAGCGAGACGCCGAACAGCTGGTCCAGATGGCGCGCGACGGTGCCGTGCCGGAAGACTGTTTCGGCGCCCGGCAGGTGGGCGATGCGGGCGGCGATCTGGCCTCCGGTGAAGGTTTCCACCAATGTCAGGGTGGCGGACCCGGCGGCGAGGGCGGCCAGGGTCACGCCCTCCAGCGTCTGGTCGTCCTCGGCGAAGATGAAGTTTCCGAGGCGCTTTTTCACTTCCGCCGTGACCGGGGCAAGCTTACGGCGGACATCGTCCATGTCGGTGCCGCGCACGGTCAGTTTGGTTTCCAGCTGGGGGTAGTGGGCGCGGAAGCCCAGCTTCACGCCGCCGGCCGGGTCCAGCGCCTCAACCCCGGTCAGTAGCTGGTCGACGTGGGATTCACCCAGGCCGTAGGAGTGAAAGCGCTTCAGGTGAATCGAGGCGGGGGCGCCGGCGCGGGCGAGGATGCGGGGGATCACCTGCTCTTCCAGCATGCGGCGCAGTTCGCGGGGGACGCCCGGGGTGAAGAAGAAACGCGCCTTGCCGATGTCGAGGGCGAAACCGCAGGCGGTGCCCACCGGGTTGTCGATCATCTCGGCGGTGGCGGGCAGCATCGCCTGCTTGACGTTGTTCGGCGGCATGGTGCGGGCGCGGCGGGAGAAGAACTCGGTCATGCGGGCCAGCCATGCCTCATGCAGAACGAGGTCGACGCCGGCAGCCTGGGCGGCGACCTCCTGCGACAGGTCATCGACGGTCGGGCCCAGGCCGCCGTTGACAATCACCGCGTCGGCCCGGGTGGCGGCGAGCTGGAAGGCGGCGAGCAGGGATAGGCGGTCGTCGCCGACCGTGGTGCCCCAGTGGACGGACAGGCCGACGTCCTCCAGCTTTTGGGCCATGTAGGAGAAGTTGGTGTTGGTGATCTTGCCGGTCAGCACCTCGTCGCCGGTGCAGATGATCTCGATGCGCATGACGTTCCCCTTTGGTGGGCGGCAGATTGGGGGGAAGTGGGGGCTGGGGCAAGGTTTGGCGGGTCTGATCGCATGATTCACACGCTTTGAACGTTCCCCTCGCGTTTCGTCAGCTTGGCTGACGTCAACGAAACGCTGGCCGCTCGGCGTGATCATGCTCTAGACCGAGCTTCCCTCTTCGGAAGAGTATAAATATCTGATTCAACTCAACAATGTCTTGAAATACCGCTGCGCTACTGGCTGTATCGCGACCCCGAGCAGGTCGAACGCCTTCCGCTGGATCGGTGTTGGTCTGGTCAGCACGGTGAGCGGATAGTTCGGGGTAATCGCGGTGACGATGGTGTTGCGAGCGAGGGTTGCCAGGTCGTCCAGCAGCGAACGAAGGCTATGCACCGGCAGACCGTCCTCGGTCTGGCCGGTGGTCTGCTTCTTGATCGCGGCCTTCGAGCGTTGCGCCGGCGCCACCACGCTCGGACGCGGCGCTTTGCTTATTCGCGACCAGCTGGGAGGAATCCTCCGACGCCGTCAGCCTTTATCAATATCGGCGACGATATGGTGCTGGTCGATACGCCCGGTCTGTTCGGACACGAGGAAAAGGTCGGCGAGGAATCCCAAGTCAGCCAAATTTCCAAAACGGAGGTCGAGTTGCGAAAGTCGGGTTAGTAATGACAACGAACCTGCCGTCGAACTTCTCGGCCGCCTTCACCTTGGGACCGCGCGGGATCAGGCGAGATGTTTGGCGAGCACGATGGCGAGGGTGATGGTCACGATCGAGCCGACCGTGCTGATCAGCGTCGATGCCGCGGCCTCGTCGGCATAGCGAACCGAACGATGAACTCAGCAAATTCCGGCGCCGCGGCCTTCTCGACGATGCCGAGACGGGCGGCCAATAATCCCAAAGAGACGACGAATGCGACCGGCAGCAGAGCCGCCAGGATTGTCTGTGTCATGATCGGTTCTCGTTGTTCGGAGCCAAGTCGCCGATGGTTAATCGTGGTGATGCACTTCCACTGTCGCAGTCATACCCTGGATCAGGCGCACGCCGTCTGGCACGTGATCGATGTGGATGCGCACCGGGATGCGTTGGGCAAGTCGCACCCAGGTGAAGATCGGGTTTACCGACGCGAGCCCCGCTGGGTCCGGCTGCGCATTCGCGACGTTGATGCCGCGGGCCACGCTATCGACATGGCCATGTATGACCTGGCTGTAGCCCATCAGTTTAACGTTGGCATCATCGTGCTCTTGGATTGAACCGAGATTGGTCTCCTCGAAATAGCCGTCGACCCAGAAAGAATCCGCATCGACGAGCGAGATCTTGATTTGCCCAACATTGGCGTAATCGCCCAGTTGCGCGAGCAGGTTGGTCACATAGCCGTTGACCGGCGAGCGAATGCTTGTGCGCTGCAAATTGACACGGGCGTGGGCGAGGTTCGCTCCCGCCAGCTGATGGGCCGCAGCGGCGGCCAGGGCGTTGCTGGCATAGGTTTGCTTCTCCTCCTCAGACGCCTCGACGTTCGTCAACTGGGCGCGGCGGCGGGCCTCTCGCGCCGCATTGTCCGCATTGGCCTGCGCCTGTGTTGCGGCGGCCTCGGCCTGGTCCACAGCGATAGCGTAGTCAGTTGGATCGATCACCATGAGCAAATCGCCTTTGTGCACAAGCTGATTGTCGGCGACCGGTAGCTCCACAATTCGCCCGGCCACTTCGGGCGCCATCTTGATGACATAGGCACGCACGGTGCCGTCGCGCGTCCAGGGCGCTGCCATATAGGCATTCCACATCGCCCAGCCGAGCGGCACGGCAAGTGCGACCGTTGCGAGCGTAATGAGTACGGGAACGATCCGGGAGCGCGTTTTGGTCGGTGCACGGTTGCTCGCCAGATGATCCGGTATGTCGTCTTCCTCGGCCTCCTCCTGGGCGGCGTGACCGGATCCGTGCCGGATATCAGCCATCAGCGGACCTCAATGCGCAACGATGAGGACGATGGACGAGAGCACGATCATGTAGACCGCGAATTCGAACAACGCCGGGTGCCAGACGTGCCGCAGCAGGTCGAACGGCGCCGCGATCCGGCGTAACCCGATCAGGATCAGCCACGCGGCGACCATCATCAACGAGAACGGTGCGACATAGACACCGAAGACGTTGATGTCGGTGAACCTCACCTTGGTGTTCCTGCATTGAAATAGGCGGCGTGTCGGGTCAGCGCCTCCGACAAGGCAATGAGGCTTGCCCGGGCCCGCAGCCTGATCCGCGGCCGTGGGCTGGTGCTGGGCAGCGCGGCCAATGTCTGGTCGACGCGGGCAAGGCACTCGGTTGCAACCACGCTGTTGCCGCCCGCCACGGCATCAAGCGCGGCGTCCAGCCAGAGCCGCAGATCGAGCTGCCGGGCGACACGGCGAAGACGGATGATCTGGCTCCCGACGGAGAGCGCGGCCAGAAGCTGGGCGCGCTGCAGCGGTTGGGCTTGCTCCGGTAGCACGGAGAGGCGGCTATAGATGCGGCTTTCCCAGCCGATCGCCGTGGGCGGGACCGGACTTGTGGCCAGGCGGCGCAGTTCCCGCAGCGTGAGCGTCAGCAGCCGGTGCGTTTGCAAACCCGGCGATAGCGGCGGCAGCAAACGGAATGCGAGTGCGGCGGCGCCCAGTCCCGCGACAATCGCCGACGAAGCGTTATAGAATTGCTGAGGGTCGTAATTCATCTGGTTCGCGGGCGCCAGCAGCGGCACGAAGTTGACCGCCATCGGTATGAACATCGCCGTCCGCCACGGTTGGAGCGTGAGCGCACCGGCCGGAACCAGAACAAGGCCAACCGCGGCACTTAGCGCGGCGAAGCCGGCCAGACCGGGCAGGACCGCGAAGTTGACGATCGCTGCAAGACCGGCGGCGAGCCCGGTGCCCACCATGAAGCTTATCGTGGTTGCGTAGGCCTGATCGGCGCGCGGCGCCAACAGAATAACGGCGATCGCGGCCCAGGCGATGGTCCCCGCACCGCTGGGCCATGCGGTGATGATCCAAACAAGCTCGACCGCGCCGATCGTGAGGAAGGCCCGTGCCGCGCTGACGAAAGCAGGCAGCCAATCCGGTACGTGAAGCCGGACGCCTCGGCGGGGAAGAACCGGGCGGGCAGGATCTTCGACAAGCAATCCCAGCGCGAGGAGCGCATGCGAAGTGCCGGTCAAAACCTCGGCTGCCTGGTCAGCCAGCAGCCGCGATGATGGGGCGTGAGTCGGCAAGTCGCTCAATGCTCGCACCGCCTCGTCGCAGGCCAGGCGGAGGCGGGTCGGGTCGGCTATCCATCGGGTCGGCTCGCCTTCCAACGGCGCCGCTCGCAACCTCTTCGGGAGCCATTCCAGGACGGCCTTCGCCTCTGCGCGAGCCTGATCATGCGGGAGTTGCGCCAGGTGCGCAGCCATGCCCCGCCAGCCGGCAAGGGCGGCGAACAGACCATTCACCGCCCTTTGGAACACCGGCGAATGATACCGCAGGTAAGACGATTCTCCGATCGCCTGGTCAATGATAGGGTCCAGCGCCACGACGCGCGCGATCAGCTCCCGCCCAACCGGCCGCGTGTCCGGGAGGTCCGAACCAGCCAGCAACAAAGACCCGTTACATTGCCCCATAATCTCTGCTGCGACTGAGGCAAACAGGGTGGCCAACCGGTGCCGGGCTCCACCGAAATCGGTCGCCGCGAGCACGACACCGGCGCAGACGATACCGATGCATATCTCGCTGGCGCGGGTGATCGCGAGCGTGAACGCCTGCCCATTCGCCCCCCCGACCGCACCGAGTTCGTCGCTCGCTATGATCGCGACCGTGTAGCCGGCCAACGCCGCCGCGTAAGTCGCATAGTTACGCAGCAGTGTGGCCACGAAGGCACAGGCGGCGCCCCACAGTGCCAGGCCGAGGAGAAAACCAAACCGGTTCTGTGGAAAGCACGCGGTCAGCACCACAATTGCCACCGCGCCGACCGTGGTGCCGACCATCCGGAACCACCCCTTACGCAGCGACGCGCCAAGGCTGGGCTGACAGACGAGGGCGGCGGTGGTGCCGGCCCAGTACGCGTTGTCGAGCTCAAGCCAGAACGCGATGTAAAGCGCGAGGCACACCGCGACCCAAAGGCGTAGACCGAAAAGCAGCGCAGGGGCGGCGGGCCGTAGTGCGCTCCGCAATGTATTAGGCCAGTCGGTCTGACGCGGACCCAGGATCCAGAGTCCAGATTGGCTCATGGCTCCTGTCCGCCATCAAGATCAACAGCCAATCCCATTGCGAGGGCGAGCAGTGCGAGGCCGATGGGCAGCGCCAGCGCCCAAAGGCCGATTGCCGCCTCGCATGCCGCCCCGAGGCCGCAGCCAACCGCGAAACCGAGGATCGCCGGCCAAGTGTTCTTCGCCCGACTGCGCGCCTCTGCGACGTCAGTCGGCTCGCGCCCGAACATCACCTCGCCGACATCCATCATGAAGCGCGTGATGTTGGTCGTCATGACCGCTGTGGACGGCGCCCCTTTAAGCGAAACCTGGACAAGCGCATTTTGCATCGCCATCGCGGCGACGCCGAACATACCCCCAAGGATCGCGATAGATGCGTTCGGATCAATATGCGGGCCGGCAGAAACGCAGAGGACAAGAAAACCGGCGAGCAGCAGAAGCTGCAACAGCAGAAGGGGTCGTAACGAACCGCGCCCAATCCAGTCCAACCCGCCGACCAGCAGTCTCGTCAGGCCGAGCGCTATCATGAAGACCGGGACTGACAGCATCGGCGCGACCGGCGCCGCGTCGCCGCTGGCCAGATGCGCGGCCAGGATCACCAGGTTGCCGGTGACGTGGGCAGTGAACAGACCGCCAAGCCCGAGGAAGCCGATGGCGTCCACGCTTCCCGCGATAATGCTGAGTAGCGTCGGCAGCAATTTCGTGCCGAGCGAGTCATTGACCGAGGGTATCGCAATCCGGCGTGGCAGCCGTCTAGCTATTGCTGACATGGTGTTCAACGATCATCCGCGGAACGGCGTTCTTGGAGCACTGCTCCCAAATGCTGCCACTCCGGCGTGGAATCGCCGTAAACGTCAAGTCCTGTTTTGCGCTCTTCATTTTTGGCCTGATTCCGTCCCTCGCTCGCACCAACTCGCTCTGCGAAGATCGGCGCTTAGCTTCCGGCCAGTCCGTGACCAACCATTTTGTTCGGATCGACAATCTCGTCGAAGTGCTTTTCGTCGATGAAGCCCGAGCCAAGCGCGGCCTCCTTCAAGGTCAGATCCTCATCGTTGGCCTTGTGGGCGATGGAAGACGCCTTGTCGTAGCCGATAACCGGGCTCAACGCCGTCACCAGCATGAGTGAGCGGCCGAGCATTTCGGAGATATGCCGATGATTGAGCCGGGTTCCCTCTACCGAGAAGCGCCGGAACTTGTCGCAAGCGTCACCGAGCACGCGCGCCGAGTGCAGGAAGTTGTTTATGATGATGGGGCGCATTGCGTTGAGCTCGAAATTGCCCTGACTGCCGGCGAACGCGACCGCGTTATCCTCGCCGATCACCTGAATGCAGACCATCACCATCGCCTCGCACTGGGTCGGGTTGACCTTGCCCGGCATGATCGACGAGCCCGGCTCGTTCTCAGGCAGCACCAGCTCACCGAGGCCGCATCGCGGGCCGGAGGCGAGCCAGCGCATGTCATTGGCGATCTTCATCAGCGCAACCGCCAGCCCGCGCAGTGCCGCCATCGCGGCGACCATGGCGTCCAAAGACCCTTGCGCCGCGAACTTGTTGGGCGCCGTAACGAAGGGACGGCCCGTCAATTGCGCGATCCTGGACGCGATCTCGCGGCTGAAATTCGGTGGTGCGTTCAATCCGGTGCCGACGGCGGTCCCGCCGGCCGCGAGTTCGAACAAGCTCGCCTCGGACGCGCGTATACGGACCAGCGCGTCGCGTATTTGGTGCGCGTAGCCCGACCATTCCTGCCCCACCGTCAGCGGCACCGCATCCTGGAGATGCGTCCGCCCGATCTTGACGACATCGCTCCATTCGTTCGCCTTCGCCTCGATCGCGGTGGCCAGAGCCTCTGCATGCGGCAGCAGGCGCTCCTCCAGCTCCAGCACGGCGGCGATGTGCATCGCGGTCGGGAACGTATCGTTCGACGACTGCCCCATGTTGACGTCGTCGTTCGGGTGCACCGGATCCTTGCTGCCGATCTTGCCGCCGAGCAATTGGGTGGCGCGGTTCGACAGCACTTCGTTGACGTTCATGTTCGATTGCGTGCCTGAACCCGTCTGCCAAACATACAGGTGAAACTCGCTGTCGAGGGCTCCGCTGATGACCTCATCGCAGACCTTTTCGATGAGGTCGCCCTTCCATTTCGGAAGACGCCCCGCTGCGGTATTTACGATTGCGGCAGCCTTCTTCACATAGCCGTACGCGTGGTAGACGTCCTTGGGCATGC
>JAQGHW010000696.1 GCA_028291505.1 Rhodopila sp.
CGACGTTGCCAAAGGGCGCCGGGCGGAGGATCGCGCTACCATAAACGGGAGGTCAAACGATGAAGCTGATGTGGTTCCATCTGATGCCATACACCGAACTGCCGGAGAACTTCCGCGGCAAGCATCCCTCGGTGTGGGTGGACATTCATTCCTCCTTGTTCGACCCAAAGCGTGCCCATCTGATGTACAACGACTTCATGGACGAACTCGAATACGCCGCCGAGTGCGGCTTCGATGCCGTCTGCGTCAACGAACATCATTCCAACGGCTATGGCCTGATGCCGTCCCCCAACCTCATCGCCGCATCCCTGGCGAGGCGCACCAGCGACACCGCGCTGTGCGTGATGGGCAACTCGCTGGCCCTCTACAATCCGCCAACTCGCGTGGCCGAAGAATTCGCCATGATCGACTGTATTTCGGGCGGCCGGCTGATCGCGGGGTTCCCGGTCGGGTCGCCGATGGATACCTGTTACGCATACGGCCAGAACCCGTCCACCCTGCGCGAACGCTACCTCGAAGCGCATGACCTGATCGTCCACGCCTGGACCAACAAGGACACCTTCGCCTTCAACGGCCGGTTCAATCAGCAGCGCTACGTCAACATCTGGCCGCGCCCGGTGCAGGACCAGCCGCATCCGCCAATCTGGGTGCCCGGCGGCGGTTCGGTCGAGACCTGGCGCTGGTGCGCCGAGATGGACTACGTCTACTGCTATCTGTCCTACTACGGCTACAAGATCGGCCAGGCCACCATGGATGGGTTCTGGACCGAAATGTCCCGCCTCGGCAAGGATCGCAACCCCAATCGCGCCGGTTTCCTGCAGTTCGTCGGTGTCGGCGAAAGCCGCCAGCACGCGATGGATCTGTACGCCGAGGCCGCCGAATACTTCTACGGCAACTGCCTGCACATCGATCCCCGCTTCGCCGCCCCGCCGGGATACTCGACCGAGGCCACCCAGCGCCTCGGCCTGCAAAGCCAGGTCTCCAAAGCCGCGTCCTACGTCAACAAGTTCAACACCCTCGCGCGCGAAATGGATGCGATCGTCGAAAACGGCTACGTCATCATCGGTTCCCCCGATGAGGTCGCCGAACAACTGCGGGAGGTCGCAACCAGCCTGAACGTCGGCAACCTGATGATGCTGTTGCAGTTCGGCAACATGAACAAGGACCTGACCCGCTACAACACCAAGCTGTTCGCCGAACAGGTGCAGCCGAAACTGGCGCCGCTGTTCAGCGAGTGGGAGCATCGGTGGTGGCCGCGCCCGATGGACACCGCCCAGCGCGCCGCCGTTCCCGCCTACCTGGCCGCTGAATAGAGGGCAGGGGGGCTAACCAGGCCGGGGCAGGGGGGCTAAATGGACCCCATGCCCCTGCGCCCCGCCGTCCCGGCCGCCCCCGAAACGCCGCTTTCGCTGCGCGCGTTCCTGCGTGCCGTGCGCACCAACGCGCTGACCATCTGGCCGGCATCGGCCTACCGCCAGGACACCACCGTTCGCCACTTCTTCGGCCGCATCAACGTCCTGCTGAACGCGCCGGACGCAATCCATCACGTGCTCGTCGCCAATCCAGGCAACTACCGCCGTTCCCCCGCCTCGATCCGCATCTTGCGGTCGGTCGCCGGCGAAGGCCTGCTGCTCAGCGAGGGCGACGACTGGAAGCTGCAACGCCGCACCGTCGCACCCGCCCTGGCCCCGCGTGTGATGCCCATGCTGGCCCGCCACATCGTTACTACGACCGACACAACACTAACCCGGCTGGCCCTGCAGGCGAACCAGCCCGTCAACCTGCTGGCGACCATGCAGACCCTGGCACTGGACATCGCCGGCCGATCGATGTTCTCGCTTGAAATGGACCAGTACGGCGCCGCCATGCGCCGCATGCTGACCGAGTTTTCCGAGAAATACGCCCAACCTCGCATGCTCGACATGTTGCTGCCGCCATCGATCCCGTCACCGACCGACATCGGCCGAACGAGATTCAAAAGACGCTGGATGGGACTGATGGAAACGATTCTGTCCAGCCGCCTGGCGACCCCGCAGCCCGAGACTCCGCGCGACCTCTTCGACCTTCTCCGCGCCGCCAGGGATCCGGAAACCGGGGCAGGGTTTTCGCCCGCGCAGCTTCGCGATCAGGTGGCCACGCTGATCCTCGCCGGGCACGAAACCACCGCGGTCACCCTCTTCTGGGCCCTTATCATGCTGGCCGAGGCCCCAGACGAACAAGACTGGCTCGCCCAGGAAGCCGCCAAAGCAACGATCGAACCCGAATCAGCCTACGCGACGGCGGCGACCTTGCACCGTACCCGCGCCGTCGTGAACGAAACGATGCGCCTGTTTCCCGCCGCCTTCACGATCGTGCGGGAGGCGATTGCCGCCGACCGCATCGGCGACCTCATGCTGCCCCCTCGCACCGTGATCATGATCGCCCCCTGGGTGCTGCACCGCCACCACGCATTGTGGCAGGATCCGGATCTCTTCCGCCCTGCACGATTCATGCCCGATCAGCCGGCCCCACCGCGCTTCACCTTCATGCCTTTCGGCGCCGGCCCCCGGATCTGTGTCGGTGCCCAGTTCGCGATGACCGAAGCCGTGCTGGTCCTGGCCGCGCTCGTCGGCCGCTTCCGTATCACCCGCATAGATACACGCCCGGTGGTGCCCGTAGGCATAGTGACCACCCAGCCCGACCACCCAGCCGAGGTCCGCCTCACGCTGCGTTCACAGTAAAGCACCGCGCGAAGCGCCATTCTACCTTTCTCCGCGCGCTCGGGGTGCTTCGCGCCCTCGGTGTTAAGCATGATCACGCTGAGCGGAACGTTCAAAGCGTGTGAATCATGCGATCAAACAACGCCTGCTTGCTTTGCCGAAGACAACCGCGAAGCTAAGCCGCCTCCCGACTGACAAAATCCAGCCGGAACCGCTCCTCGATATGTGCCGCCAGCGCGTCCGTCACCGGCTGAGCGGCATTGCGCCCCTTCAGCATCACGATCCCGAACTCGGGCAGCGTCGGCAGCCCCTCCTCGGGTCGCATCGCCCGCACCCCCTCCGGCAGCACCGTCAGCGCGGAAACCGTCACCGCCAGCCCCGCCAGCACCGGCGCATGCGTCCCCACCTGAGTGCCCGACAAATATGCGATCCGATAACGGATGCCCGCCTTGTCCAAAGCCTCCTGCGCCGAGGTACGCCAGCCGCACTCCTCATGCGCCAGTGCCAGCGGCAGCGGGTCCTGCCGATGCGGCGCATATCGCGTGGACGTGATCCAGCTCAGCGGTCCCCGCCACAACGACACCGACGCCCATTGCCGCGGCTGATTACCGTCCGACACCAGCGTCAGGTCCAGTTCCCCCGCCTTCAGCCGCTCCACCAGATCCGCCGAAGATGAGCACAGCACATCGACCTGCACCGCCGGATGGGTTTCGGCGAACCGCCGCAGCACGCCCGGAATATGCGACAGCGCATAGTCATCCGGGGTCCCCAGCCGCACCACGCCCGAGATCGTCGGCGCCCGAAACGTCGTCATCACCTCATCGTTCAACGCCAGGATCTGCCGCGCGCGGCCCAGCAAATACCGCCCATGCGGCGTCACCGTGATCCCGCCGCCCTTGCCGCGGCTCAGCACCGTCTGACCCAGGATTTCCTCCAGCCGCTTGATCTGCATGGAGATCGCCGACTGCGTGCGCCCCAACTGATCCGCCGCCTGCGTGAAGCTGTGGCCCTCCGCGATAAGCTGAAATGCGCGCAGAAGTTCAGGATCGAGGCTGCTAAACATACACATCAACCTAATTGATCCAAACCATCAATGCAATTCGTTTTACTGATTCCCGGTTTAGACCGAAAACCCCCCCATCGATCCACCGATGCAGGAACCACCGCGATGTCCGATCTCACGATCACCCGCCTCCAATCGGCCCAGCCGGCCAGGCACTACGGCACGTACCCCCTAAGCTCGACCCCCCTAAGATCGACCTTGCGCCAGTTCCTTCGCGCATACCTGACCCGCCCGGCGCTGCTTGAACTGACACCGCATCAGCGCGCCGACATCGGCGTTTCTCTCCACGCCGCCGTGACCGAGGCCGCACGCCTCCCCTGGAACGCCAATCCCGGCCCGAACCGGCGCAGCACCGGCGGTGTCATTGCCGCGATCCAGCGTGCCCTGGAACGGTCCCGCACAAGGCACCTGATCTCCCGGTTGGACGCGCGGGAACTTAGCGATATCGGCGTAAGCCCGTCAGAAGCTCAGGCCGAGGCGACAAAATCCCTCTGGCGCGTCTAAACCGCCTCCAGCTGCCGCGGTTCGAACGCTGCGGCATCGATCGGCTCGCCCGGGACCACGAACACATAGACCAGCGCACAAACGAACCCCAACGAAGCGCTGAACAGCAGCGCCGGAACGAAACTCCCGGTATCCTGCACGATGAACCCCGTCACCGCCGGCGCCAACGCACCGCCGATGTACCCGCCGCAGTTCTGGATGCTGCCCAACGACGCGGTACAGTGCCGGGGCGCGATCACGCTCGCCAACGCCCAGCACATCGCCCCCGCCATCCCATTGAACAGTAACGCCGTTGAAATCGCCGCGACCGCAACAAAAGTGCTCGGTGTCAATGCCGCAACGATCGTGAACCCCGCCATCCCCGCCAGACCGATCACCACCGGAATCTTGCAGCTGTTGACCGGGGAAACGCCACGACGCGACAGCGAATCCGTCAGCCAGCCCGCACCGATGCTGCCGATCACGCCAAACGCGAATGGGATCCCCGCCACCCAGCCGGTCTTGGGAATACTCATGTGCCGCTCGATTTCCAAATAACCGGGCAGCCACGACTGGTAGACCCAGCCCATGTAGACTTCGCCGAAGAAGCCCATGACCATGCCCCAGGTCGCGCGGTAGGCGAACAAGTGCTTCCAGTCCGCCCAGGTGACCCGCTCCGCCGTCGTCGCGACCTCACCATCCGACAGATAGGCCTTCTCATCCGCCGTCAGATCGACCTCCCGCGGCTCCCGATACACCGCATACCAGACCAGCGAAACGCCCACGCCGAACACGCCCATGAACACGAACATCCAGCGCCACCCGAAGGAAAGCATCAGCGTGGTCAGGATCAACGGCGCGATCGCGGGACCCAGCTTCGATCCACAAAGCCCGATGCCGGTCGGCAGCCCGCGCTCCCGCACATTGTACCAGTCTCGCACAACACGGACCAACCCGGAGAACTGCGGTGACTCGCCCAGCCCCAGGAACACCCGAGCCCCGACGAACTGCCAGAAGCTGCCGACCAGCCCGCCCGTCGCCTGCGCCAGCGACCACACGAAGATCCCGCCCCCCAACAGCCTGCGCGGCCCCAACCGGTCCACCAACGCCCCGGCGGGAAGCTGGAATGCGGCATAGGCCCACAGGAATGCCGACAGCAGCAGGCCCATTTCGGCAATGGAAAAACCCAGATCGTGCCGGATCAGCGGGTTGGCGACCGCCAGCGTAGACCGGTCAACATAGTTCAGCGCGCAGCCAAGCGTGATCAGACCGATCGAGTTGCGCTGGATCCGCTTGATCCGCGCCGATGCAGTAACGGAGGCCATCTCTCTGCTCCTTTCGGAGTCTCTGTTTGAACGTTTCAGAGAGCAGCCTACACACGGCATCGCCCGGTTGGCCAGAGCGACACCACCCGCAGCCCGCGCCGGTCAGCGAACCGCGCCCGCCAACCTGCCCGGGACGCCCGGCCGTTACGCCGGATAGATCAGGCTATTGGGGATCATCTCCGAATCGAAAACCACGATCCGCTCCCGCAGCCTAAGCCGCCCTTCGTCAACCACCACAACGTCATGACACACCGCGGACAGCACGATTTCGGTCTGCTTGTCGATCAGCGTCTGCACCATCAGCAGGTTGTGCCGGGTCCGCACATCCTCGGCCCCCGCGGAGACGATCCGCAGCGGACCCGGAAACCGGCGATAGTAACGCGGCGCGTACATCTGAGTCCGAGTCAGCCCCATCACCCGATCCACCAGCATGCCGCGGCTCTCCGCATACATGGTGGAAAGTGTATACCCAGCCTCAAAATTCTCGCGCGGAATAACCCGGTATATGCAGGCTTCCGTGAACAACGCCGGCCACTCGTCCAGCCGCACATCATCGAGGATGTTATAGTAATCATCGTAGAAATCGCGCAGCGCGTCGCGTTCGATCACAAACCCCTCCATCACCGCCGCCGAACCCTGTCAGAACCCCATCGCCTCGCGCCAGTAACGATACATCCCGCGGATGCCGACCTCGGTGACCATGTGATCGACGCTCTCGACCCCCCGGCCGCCCATGATCACCAGCGCCTCCTCCTCCGGATACTGGGCGAAACCCTGCTGGTTCATTTCGATGATCTCGCTGTCGTCGGCAGACACGAAACCCGCCGGCCCAAACAGAGTAGCCTGACGAGTCCGCCGCAGCCGCATTTCCGGCGGATCATCAGCATAGCACCAATGGGTCCAATGAAAGTCGAACCCGCTCGGTCCCGTCGGCACGATCTGGCGGACACTGACCGAGTTGGCATTCTGCTGCAACACCACACTGGGGAACACCGTGATCATGCCAACCGTGTCCTCACCCGGAAATTCCGGTACCGGATCCAGAATCCGAGGATCAGCCAGCTTGATGTCGCCCCTGAACGTGCGCATGCCAGAGGTGACGTCGTTGACTTCCTGCTTGCCGGTGCGGGTGATCAGGATCCCATGCCGCCCGGTCGGATCAACCTCG
>JAQGHW010000704.1 GCA_028291505.1 Rhodopila sp.
CCGACCGCTCGGCGAAAATCGTCGCAGGCTGCGGCGATCCGGAGGGTTAGCAAAACAGTGCACCAACGCCTCAAAGCAAACCACCGAGCGCCTTGGAGCGGCCTCTTCGGCGTAACCATCGACCACATCCTCCATCCGCGCCACGTAGCTGCCGTCCACGTGCGGAATGCACCACATGTCCCGCCGCCACGGTTTCAGATCGTCTTCGGCGAGGCGCCGACGGATCGTCTCACGCGACAACCCTTCATGCTCCGTTAGCCTGACCATCGCACCGACCAACAGGTCGAGCGTCCAGCGCTTGCGACCCTCTGGCGGGCTGGAGCAGGCGGTCGCCACCAGTAGCGCCGCCTCCTTCCCGGACAGTTTTACGCTCCGTCCCTGGGCGAGCTTCCTCGCTCAGTGCCAGTTCCAGATTGCCTCGCACGAAGCGTCGCTTGGTTCGGTACACCGCGGAGCCACCAACCGACACGCTGCTCGTGATCATATCGTCGCTGACACCTGCATCGGCTGCCAGCAGGACCTGCGACCGCTTGATTTTGCGCGCCGCGTGCTTGCCTCCGTTCAGCAACGCCGTGAGTTGCGCGCGCTCCGCCTCGCTCAGGTCGACCCGTCGTAGCATCCATTCCATACGCGATTCCCAGCCGGCAACCATACCCGACTGGTCGTATCGCCCTGGATCATGATCCCCCCAATGTCTGGACAGTCCCGTCGGCGCGCGCCCCGTCGCGGTGACAAATGGCATTGGACGAGATCGTCATCAGCGTTGCCGGCACGAAGCATTGGCTCTGGCGCACGGTCGGGGGGCTTTGTTCTCAACGCTCTCGTCCAAAGCCGGCGTGACAAGAAGGTCGCCACAAATCGTATGCTCTCGATCGAGCCGTCAACCCGAATTCGGCCTGCGCGTTGACATACAGTTGGCGGCGCAGAGCGAGCAGCCATTTCGGTCGGATGTCGCGATGGCCCATACGGCGTCGAAGCAAGTCAGCGAAGAGGGAGAACATATCATGACGGTTGGGCCGCTCCACGCAGCCGGCAGAGCCCGCGAGAATACCTCGGCGCCCCTGCCGCCCGGTCCCGACATGATGCTCGGCCTCTGGACGTCCTGGGTCGAATCGGCCGCCAAGCTCGCCGGGGCCCAAGGTGCTTCCGGCCAAGCTAAACCGGGCGTTATCTCCTGGCAGGTTTCGCCCACTCAGCTGGCCGGCAGCCTGATCCAGGGCGGCGTGCGACAACTGGGCGAGATGCTGGCTAAGGACCCGATCCTGCGTGCGACCGAGGAGGCGCTCAACGCAAATCCCTTGCGCCAGGTTGTTCCGGTTGACTGGGCGGAAATCGTCCGGGCGTTGCGCACGGTTTGGCTCCGCTCGATTAGCCGGCCGGACAAGGCCATCGCCGCCGCCGTCGATTTCAACGCGCGGCTGTGGCAATCCGCGGTGGACACCTGGAACGAGACGGGACAGCGGTGGTTGGGGTTGGGCCAGCCCGACGCGCCACCTGTTCCGCCCGGTAGCGGGGACAAGCGCTTTGCCGCGCCCGAATGGCAGGGCAACCCCGCCTACCGAACCCTGAAGGAGCTCTACCTCCTAGCGTCGGACTGGCTCCTGCATCAGACAAGCGAAGCGGATGACCTGAGCCCGGCGGAGCGGCAGCGCCTCGACTTCCACCTCCGACAGTTCGTGGACGCCATGAGCCCGACCTTGCTGCTCGCATCCAATCCGGCGGCCCTACGCCGAGCGGTCGAGACGGGCGGCACGAGTCTTGCCGAGGGCGTTCGCAACCTGTTGCGCGACCTTAAAGAGGGCAAGCTCAGCATGGTGGATACCACCGCCTTCGCACCGGGACGCAACCTCGCGCTGACGCCGGGCAAGGTGGTCTATCGCAACAAGCTGATCGAACTGATTCAGTATTCGTCATCGACCGATACGGTCCACCAAATCCCGTTGGTGATCATCCCGCCTTGGATCAACAAATACTACATCATGGACATGCAGCCGAAGAACAGCATGGTGCGTTTCCTGGTAGAACAGGGTTTTACCGTGTTCATGCTGTCCTGGCGCAACCCGGATGCTTCGATGGAAGATACCACTTTCGAGGAGTACATGGATCTCGGCCCGCTCGCCGCCAGCGACGCAGTCCGGGAGATCACAGGCAGCCCGACCGTAAACGTGATGGGGTATTGCATCGGGGGCACGCTGCTGGCCATGACGCTGGCGTGGCTCGCCACCAAGGGCGACGACCGCTTCAATTCGGCGACCTTCATGGTATCCCTGCAAGACTTCGCCAATGTCGGAGACACGGCCGTCTTCCTCGGTGAACCGACCATCGATTTCATCGAGCAGCAGATGATGGAGCGCGGCTACCTCGACAGCCGCGAGATGTCGAACATGTTCAACCTGCTGCGGAGCAACGACCTGATCTGGTCCAACGTCGTGAACAACTACTTGCTGGGCCAGAAGCCGCCCGCCTTTGATTTGCTTTACTGGAACAGTGACGGCACTCGCATGGCCCGCGCCGCGCACGCCTGGTATCTGCGCAACACCTACTCCGAGAATAGCCTGATGCACCCAGGCAAGGTCCACCTCAAGGGCGAGGCCCTGGACCTTGGCCGCATCCGGCTGGACAGCTACGCTGTCGGTGCCGAGAAGGACCACATTGTGCCCTGGGGTGCGGCCTGGCGCATTACCCAGCTTGTGGGTGGCTGGGTACGTTTCGTCCTCGCCTCCAGCGGCCATATCGCTGGCATGATTAACCCACCCGGTGGCAAGGGCACGTACTGGACGGGCGAAGGGCAGGCGGAGACGCCGGATGCGTGGCGCAAGGCCGCCGATCATTGCGATGGAAGCTGGTGGACGGACTGGCGCCATTGGCTCGCCGCCCATGCCGGCGAGAGGGTTGCGCCTCCCTCCGTGGGCAGCGCCGCCTATCCCCCGCTGTTGGACGCCCCAGGGAGGTACGTGCTGGAGAAGTAGCGGGCGGCCCCAACAGCCCAACAGAGCGACTCATGCTCCGCGCTGGGCCACGCCCCGGTGCAGGGCGCTTCGTGGTTCCGACGCCTGCGCACGGCCCTCGCTGCCCAGCACGGGACGACCCCGGCTTGAATCAAACGCTTTCGCTGCGTAGCCTCGCAATTCGGCGACACCCGCTGCGCCCTTTTTCAACATCGTGGGAAAAACCCTCGAAAGTCGCCGTACAGGGAGGTATCGAAATGCACATGCGAATCATTTGGGGGAAAATTCTTCCTGGCCAGTGGGATGCTTTCGAGGCGGCCTTCAAGAAGGCACTTGAAATTCGCGGAGAAGTGAAGGGGTTGAAGCGTCAATGGCTCCTTCGAGATGAGAATGATCCTGATGCGGGGTATGCGATCTCGCAATGGGAAAGCGACGAAGAAATGCGAGCATTCTGGGACAGTACAAAACGCAAGGATGCTATGGCCATCCTTCAGCCGTTTTTCGTGAATCAATTCACGATCACTAATTGCGCAATTCGGATCGCTGTAAGCCACTGAGCCGACGAAAAACGGCTAGGCATGGGCTTCGCACAAGGGTTCCGACGCGGATCCTTCTACGCTTCGCGGCTGGCTGCCGTTCCGTGCCAAAGTTACTGGGTACGGTGCTCACCGATCCCGAAGCTTGCGGCCGCCCAAGCGTAGCCGTCCGAGTTCTGACTGCCGGCCGGGGAAGGTCTAAAAAACAGGGAGATTAGATAAACGCCATGGCCTCATCGCCGGAAACGCCAGGGCTGCCCCTGGCAGCGGACCGAAGTGCCTTGGAGCGTGAGACGATGGCCAAGGTCACGCGCCGCCTGATACCGCTACTGATGGTGTGCTATTTCACGGCATACCTGGACAGAGTCAACGTGGGCTTCGCCGCGCTGACGATGAACAAGGCATTGGGCTTCTCCGCCGCGGTGTTCGGTCTCGGCAGCGGGATTTTCTTTGTCGGATACTTCCTGTTTGAAATTCCCAGCAACCTCATTCTGGCCAAAGTTGGAGCCCGGCGGTGGATCGCGCGGATACTGATAACCTGGGGCGTCATTTCCGGACTAACCGCCTTCGTGTGGGGCGAGTGGTCCTTCTATGGCATTCGCTTCGCGCTCGGACTGGCCGAGGCAGGGTTTTACCCTGGCATCATCTTGTATCTTACCTGGTGGTTTCCGTCCTCTTATCGGTCGCGGATCATCGGCATCTTCATGACTGCGATTCCGATTTCGATCATTCTGGGCTCGATCGTCTCCAGCCAGCTCCTCCGCCTAAACGGCTGGCTCGGTCTGCAGGGCTGGCAATGGTTGTTTATTTTGGAGGCGATCCCGCCAATCATTCTCGGCGTGGTAGTGGCAATCTATCTGACCGACGAGCCTGCCCAGGCCAAGTGGCTACGGCCGGATCAGCAGCAATGGCTGGCGGAACGCCTGGAAGCCGAGCGCGTGCAGCGAGAAGCGATCCGGCACTATGCCTTGGGCGAGACACTTCTGAATCCCCGCGTCTGGCTTCTTACGTTGGTCTATTTTGGCCAGAACGTATCGGGTTACGGGTTCGTGCTATTCCTGCCGCAGATCGTCAGTAAGTTCAGCGCCTCAGTCGGCCAGGTTGGACTCATCACCGCGATCCCATACGTATTCGGTGCTGTCGCGATGGTGGCGTGGGGGTTGCACTCCGACCGGACGGGCGAGCGCAGCAAGCACGCCGCCACGGCATGCTTGCTGGCCTTCGCCGGGCTGGCAGTGTGCATTTTCATTGATAATCCCGTTATCATGATGGTAGCGCTGGTCTTGGCCCAAATGGGTCAGTCCTCCATTGCGCCGACTTTCTGGACGCTGCCAACCGCCATGCTCTCCGGTACCGCCGCGGCGGGCGGGATTGCGATGATTAATGCTGTAGGCAATCTTGGGGGCTTTTTGGGTCCCTCGCTGGTCGGGTTTATCAAGGATTCCACCGGAAGTTTTAGCTTGGGCCTATTTGTAATCTCAATGGGGGCGCTCTTAGGCGCCGTCGTGTTGTTGGCCTTGGGCCACGACCGTCGGTTGGAGCAAGCTCCCGAGGTGAAGGAGAAACTTCGCAGCGCATAGCGCCTTGCGAAAGGCAATGCGTGAGCTCGAGCCGCGTGACCTGTCCCTGCCGCCGGTACCGGGCCCGCACCATCTCGAGGAAGACATCCTCCGGCCGCCGCGTGGCGGCCTTGAGCCTTTTGGCGATGAAATCTTCCATCTCATCCCGCAGGAAGAGGAATTGCGGATAGATGTGAATCAGCAACTCGGTCACCCGCCGGTTGGCCTCGAGGACTTTGTCGACCTGGATCTGCCGGAAGGCGGCGATTTTCGGCGTCAGCTGCCGCTTGATGTCCAGCAGTTCGTCGTCGGACAGCGTGAACGCGGTGCGCTCTGAATAGGCGTTGGTGCATGAATATTCCTGCGGCTGCATCCCCCCTTCTCCGTTCCGATTATTTGACCCGAATAGAGACTGGCATGCCGAGGCTGGTCATGCGGTTTAGGGCGTTGCAGCCGATTTTCGCCTCGATCTGTTGATTGGGCAGAGTCCGGGCATGAAGGCGCCGTCCGATGATGGTCTTATATCGATACATTGCCGCCTCGACCAGACTGCGCCTGCCATATCCAGAACGGCGTTGCCATCCAAGCCGTCCGTGTTGTTCGATCGAACGAAGATGGTCGTCGCGCTGCGTCTTGCCGGCCTCACTCAAAATCGCTGTTGATCGA
>JAQGHW010000777.1 GCA_028291505.1 Rhodopila sp.
GCCAGCGTCGCCGGATCCAGAATGCGAAGGTCGGTCGTCCCGTCACTCATATACACATGCGTCGAGTCCCTGGTCAGCGCCCAACCTTCACCGGGATAGTGGAATTCCGACAGCGGCGAGAACGTGCTCACGTCATAGACAAACCCGACCTGGTTTTTCCAGGTCAATTCGATCAGCCGGTTGTCCCAAATAACGATTCCCTCACCGAAGTATTGCGGATCGATATCGTGCTGCTGCACGGCCACACCAGTCTCCAGGACCACCTTCCGGATTGACGAGTGCCCCTCCCGTCCCGTGCTCTCATAAAGAAATCCATCCTGGTACAGCAGCCCCTCGGTGAACGCCTGCGGATCGTGCGGATAGGTCTTCACGATCGTCGCGCGGTATTCGGGAACCGCCGCCCGAACCGGAACCGCGGCCGCCGCCACAAGCGCCATCACCGCGACGATTTTGACCCAAGCCGCCATCCCGAGCGTCCGCATTACCATCTCCGGTCCGATTGTTCGGCCGATTTTGCCGTCAGCTCCCGGCCGCGACAACAGACAGCTACCGCAACCGGCTGGGCAGCAACTCCCCCTTCCCCTCCAGTACCGGATAGGCCGCCGCCGCGACCAGATGCGCGTTCACCCGCTTCAAATCCCGCAGGGCATCCAGATGCAGCGCGCTGGTCTCCACCGAACCGGGCGTTCCCTCTCGCAGACGTTCGAAATGCGCAGCGGTGGCCTCGGCTTCCAGCGCTCGGAAGATTTCCTTCTCCTCCACCAGCAGCCTGGCCGCCCGGTCGTCCCCGGTCACCAGCAGCGCCGCCGCCGCACGCAGGTTCGTCATCAGTCGGTCAATGATCCGGCGTAACGGTTCAGCCTCGGCCGTCGAAAACACCAGCCCGCGCTTGACCTGCTTCGCCACGACCCCCAGCAACCCCTTGTCCACGACATCACCCGCGTGCTCCAGGTTCGTCGCGAAGCACAGTATCTCGACCACCCGCCGATGGTCGTCCTCGGTCATCGCCTCCGACGGCAGCGACGTCATGTACGACTTGATCGCCGAGTTCAGCGTATCCAGCACATCGTCCAATCGTTTCAGTTCGCCCAGTTGCCGCCGATCCGGCCGTTGCAGCGCATCGCGCAACCCCTGCAGCATGGCCTCCAGCGTGTCGGCCATACGCAGCGCCTCCCGCGCCGCCGCGCCTAGCGCGACCATCGGCACCTCGATCGCCGCGGCGTCCAGATACAGCGGGCGGCTGGGATCGGCCGGGTTCACCCTGGCGGGCAGCAGCCGCCGCAACAAAGCGGCGTACGGGGTCAACAACGGGAAGAACACCAGCGCCAGAATCAGATTGAAGCCGGTATGAAAATCAGCGACGACCCGGGTGTTGTCCGGATCCACCGTCACCAGCCACGGCCCCAGCACCGGCAGCAGCGCCAGGCCCGCCACGACCCCCAAGGCCCGGTTGAGCAAATTACCGATCGGCAGCCGCCTCGCAGCCGGATCGTCGCCGGCCCCACCCTCCAGCACCGGGTTGATCGCCGAACCCAGGTTCGCGCCCAGCACCAGCGCGAACGCCGCATCCGGCGGCACCACGCCCTTCGCGGCAAACGACATCGTCAGCAGCACCACGGCCACGCTGGAATGCGCCGCCCAGGTCAGCCCAGCCGCCAGGATCACGTCCAGCACCGGCTGAGTCGACACCGCACCCAGCAGAACCCGCAGGCTGGGCACGTCCTCATACGGATCCAGCAGCCCGACAAACTGGTTCAGTGCCATCAGCAGCAGCCCGAGCCCGATCAGCACCCGGCCGAAATCGCGCGGTGCGGCGTTGCTGCGGCGGAACATCAGCACACCTATCAGGATCAGCGCCGGCGCGACCTCCGCCACATTGAACGACAGCAGTTGCACGATCAGCGTGGTGCCCACGTTGGCTCCCAGCATCACCGCCAGCGCCGGCACCAGGTCGACCAGGCCGCCCGCCGCAAAACCGGTGACCATCAGTCCCGTCGCCGTGCTGCTCTGCAGAATCGCGGTGATCCCGATCCCGGCCAGGAACGCCTGGGTGCGGTTGCGCAGGGCAACGCCAAGCAGCACACGCAGGCGCGATCCCAAGGCGCGCTGCACCCCGGTTTGGACCATGTGAACGCCCCACAGCAGCAGGGCGACCGAGCCGGCCAGGTTCACCAGCGTAACCGAGAAGTCCATGCGCAGCCCCCCGCGACCGCAAGCGACACCAAGCGGCAATGGTGCATAGTTCGAATTGACGCACCAAGGTCAAGTGCGACCGCTGCCGCATTGTGGCCTGCCCGACCCATCATCGGCCGTATCCCCCGCGGGCCGCTTTTGCTAGCTACAACGGATGCAGTCCCAACAACCGTCCAAGCTGACGTTCCCCATCCCCGTCCCGCCCGCCCCCGGTTCGGTCACCGACATCGCCCCCGGCATACGCTGGTTGCGCCTGCCGCTGCCGTACCGCCTGGATCACGTGAACATCTACCTCATCGAGAACGACGGCGGCTGGACCGCGCTGGACTCCGGCCTGGGCGACGAACCCTGCAAGGCCGCGTGGCAGGCCGCATTAGCCGGCCCGCTGAAAGGCCAACCCCTCCGCTCGCTGATCGTCTCGCATTTCCATCCCGACCATGTCGGCCTCGCCGGCTGGCTGTGTCAGCAGTTCGACCTGGAACTGACCATGCCGCGCCCGGAATACCTCCACAGCCTGCTGCTGCAATTCGCCCCCGCCGACTATGGGGAGGACGTTTTCCGCCCGTTCTACAAGCGCCACGGCCTGTCCGCCGAAGCGACCGAGGTCGTGCTCAGCCGCGGCCACGAATACCTGAAGCGCACCACTGGCGTCCCCGCCTCGTACCACCGCATCAAGCACGCCGACACCCTGGCCGTCGGCTCTCGGAACTTCCAGGTCCTGACCGGCGGCGGCCACGCGCTGGAGCAAGCAATGCTCTACCGCCCGGAGGAAAAGCTCTTCCTCGCCGCCGACCAGGTGATCGCTCGGATCTCCCCCAACGTCAGCGTGCACCCGATGGAGCCGCACCTCGACGCGCTGGGCATCTACCTGACCTCGCTGCGGGCGATCAAGGCCAGCGTCGCGCCGGACGTGCTGGTGCTGCCGGGTCACGGCCTGCCGTTCCACGGCCTGCACGACCGGGTGGAGGAACTCATCGACCATCACGCCCAGCGCTGCGGCGAAATCGCGATCGCATGCCGCCAGACCCCGCTATCCGTCGCCGAGATCGTGCCCCATCTCTTCACCCGCCCGCTGGATGCCCACCAGACCGGCTTCGCGTTCGGCGAGGTATTGGCGCACGTAAACCACATGCTGGGCCGCGCCGAACTACGCCTGGAGACGGACGCAGCCGGCGTCGACCGCTACTGGACGACGTAACAGGCAATTCCCTCGCCCCGTGTCATGGCCGGACGGCTTGGCCCGGCCACCCACGACTACGGTGCGGACGCGCCTCGGATCGTATCACACCAGCTTGGCGTCCAGCGTGATATCCGCATTCAGCACCTTCGACACCGGGCAGTTCTCCTTCGCCCCCTTCACCAGCTCCTGGAACTTCGCATCCTCCAGCCCCGGCACCTTCGCCTTCAGCACAAGATGCACCGCCGCGATCTTCCACCCGCCCGGAATCTGCTCCATCGTCAGGTTCGCGTCGCAGTCCAGGCTTTCCGGCGGATGCCCGGCGCCGCTGAGCTGGAACGCCGTCGCCATGCTGAAACACCCGGCGTGGGCAGCCGCGATCAGTTCCTCGGGGTTCGTCCCCTTGCCGTCGCCAAACCGCGAGTTGAAGCCGTACGGCGTATCCTTCAACGTGGCGCTTTGCGTCGTCAGGCTGCCCGTCCCGTCCTTGCCCGACCCCTGCCACTTCGCCGACGCATGCCGTTTGATCTGAGCCATGTCTGTTTCTCCTCGTTGATTATAGTCCGCCCGCAGCCAGCCAACGCAGTTGATATAGGTTGCGCCGGAGGAAACGCAGGGGGGCCTATGGCCGCTCCCGACATGCCGTTCGATCCACACAACCAGCAAGGCGGCTGAACAGCCACCCTAATTCCAAGTGGAACTCGGAACGGCCGCAGAGCACCGCTTACATCACAAACGCCGTGGGGTCGCCGCCACGCTTACGGACTCGCCATCCGGCGAGGCATAGATGCGCAGACATTTCATCGTGACCTCCGAAAGCCGAAGGACAGCTTAGAGCAACATCAGCCTGACTGGAACAGTCCGGCTGATGTTGCTCGTGAAAACAATGGTCTAGTACCCGATCGCAGTGAAGCGTGAGTCGCGCAGCGACCACGATTCGCCGCGTGAATCGGCTACTTCAAACATATCGCGACGTATCGCCCTTCTCTGATGGGCGATACTAGAGATGATCGCGTTGGGCGGCCAGCGTTTCGTTGGCGTCAGCCAAGCTGACGAAACGCGAGGGGAACGTCCGTCGTCCGCAGGACGCGCTGTTCGCACGAAGCGCGTGCGATCAAACAAGGGGATAGAGCGACTTCGGGCTGATTGAAACCAGGGGAGTTTGACCCAAACCGTCGCCGACTCAACGCCCCCGATTGGCGTCGACACCCCACGGTCCAGCACCGGCCGCGGCCAGATACAGGAAGACGAAGCAGTACAAAATCGCCGCGTCGCCGTTGTTCAGGACAGGGAAAAGGTTCCTCGGGAAGTGCGAGATAAAGTAAGCAGCCGCCATGTCCCCCGCGAGGACGAATGCCACCGGCCGGGTGAACAATCCCAGAAGGATCAGCAGCCCACCCGCGGCTTCCAGGCAACCCTGCACACCCAGCAGCGACATCAGTTCGGGGGCGGCCCCGGTCCGCGACGGAAAGCCAAAGAATTTCTGCGTTCCGTGCTCCAGGAAACACAGACCCGCCACGATACGCAACACGCTCAAAAGCCGTGGCGCCCAGGCGTCCGTCAGGCCGGAACTATCCATGATCGTTTCCCCTATCGAAGTGTCTCTGGCTCGCACGGCATCCGTGGTCGGCATCGTTTAACTCATTCCGCTGCCAACGCAACCTCGACGACTTCGGCCCGCATCCACACCGCCGTGTCATGGTACACGGCACCTCCCCAGGGCGGACCCGGATCATCGCTCGTCAGCGCATTGATACCAATCCCACCCTCGAAACATTCGCTCGGCCAGATACTCTCCGAGACTAGCACGCCCCGCTGCTGACCCCCGGAAACCCGAACGTGCAGAATCACCTCGCCACGAACGTTGCCAAGTCGAACCTTCGATCCATCGGTCAGCCCCAGGTGGCTGGCATCATCCGGATGCAGCAGCACCGTCGGCCGCCCCTCGCGCTTCATACCCGATCGCATCTC
>JAQGHW010000796.1 GCA_028291505.1 Rhodopila sp.
CAGATGCCGCTCCCCATCCTCACAGCTGCGGATGAAGGTCGAGTCCAGGGTGACCACGATCGCCGACGCCGGCGTTTCCGGCTGGATCGCGCTACACTCAACAAGAGCCTCACCGGCCTTCAGGGTATGGCGGCGCAAGGTCTCAGGGTGCTTCGCGGCGTCCAGCGGGAACATCTGCTCCATCAGGTCAGCCCATCTTATTCACGGGGTCATGCGGCATCGGGGGTATTCTGATATAGCAACCAATATGCCATGCCTCCCTCCCTGGCTGTTTGGACCGCGTTTCAGACCGTGTCTGGCAGGCGTGAGGGGTTGATCGGCACGGGGTTCACCGGGGCGCTCGCCCGGTCGCTCAGGTCGGGCGCAGGATCAGCGTGCCAACCAGGCCCCGGAACAGTGCCGCGTCCGGGCAGTTGGAGGCGAACGCCAGCCGGACCCGGGTCATGGTTTCCTTGATCCGTACCGCGATCTTCAGCAACCGCAGTCGGATGGTGGAGAATTCACCGCTGGCCAACATCTGCGGCCGGGGGATCGCATCGCGGACTTCCAGCATCAGCCAATAGGCCGCGGTGTGCAGGATCAGTCGCATCTGGTTGGCCAGCGGCGAGCGGCAACTGGTGCGATCCGACGCCAGTTGGCTCTTGTGCCGCTTGATCAGGTTCTCGGCCTGGCCACGCATGCAATAGAGGCTGTCATAGACCCATCGTGCGTCACAATGGGCGATGTTGGTGACGACGTAGCGGGTGTCGAGACCTTTCGGCGTTGCCTCGAACCGGGCCACGACACGGCGGGGGCGGGACCAGGATTTCGCGGCATAGCGGGTTTCGGTGTAGTCGCGCAGCAGATCCAGCTTCCCTTTTGCACGCTTGGTGCGCACTTCGTCGGCCTTGCCATAGACCAGGGCATCCAGCGCGGCATTCTTCGACAAGCCAAAGACATATTGGACACCGTTCTGCTCGCACCACGTCATCGCTTGCGGCCGGCCATAATGGCCGTCACCACGGACGGTGATGACGGTATCCGGCCAGTGCAACCGGATGCGCCACACCAGACGGCGCAGATGGGCACGCACCTCCTTGCCGTCGGGGGTTTTTCCAGGACGCAGGACGGTGACGACGCAATGGCCGGTCTGTGCGTCATAGACATGGATCGGCAGAAAGCAGCGTTCGTCGTAGTGTGCGTTGAACAGCGACAACTGCTGATGGCCGTGCACGGTATCGGCCGTGTCGTCGATGTCGAGGGTGATGGCCTTCGGCGGACTTGGGTGGCTCTTGCACCACAGATCCACCATGGCACGCGCCATCCGGATCAGCGTGCGCAGGTCCGGCGCATTTTCCCATCGTGACATCGTCGGTTGGGAGTGCAGGTCGCCGCCGCTCTCCGGCAGCCGTCCACAGGCCAGCTTGAAGGCCGGGTCGCGGCGCAGATCGTCCAGATCGTCGGCATCGGGGTAGCCGCAAGCAATTGCGAACACGCGCGCACGCAGGATGTCCGACATGGTGTGGGTGATCAGGGCCGGATGGCGATGGTCGGGGATGAGCGCGGCCAACATCTCGATCAGGCGCAGGCGCCTGTCAGCACCGGCCAGCAGCACAACACCACCGTCGGAACTGATGCGCCCGCCGTCGAACGCGGCGGTGACTTTCTTCTGGCACATACTTGGCAGCGAAAATGGGAGAAGGGTATCGTCCGCAGCGCTGGGCATGGCAGATTCTGTCCGGATGCCAGAGTTGGTGTCAGCACCCAATCTCTATGCGATTCCAGTCGGTTGTACCATGCCCACCAGCGAATCCCTGCTATGCAGTGAATAAGATGGGCTAGTGAGGCGTCACCTCCTGTCCGGCGGACAAAGGGCACGGTAGCGGCGATGCCAGCGTCAACGATCTGCCGGACCAATGGGCGACTGCGCGCCATGAGCGGACATTGATCGCCTTCATTTCTCCTCGTCGGTAAAAGTCTGCATGAGGGCGAACCGCCAACGGCGTGTACGGGGAGATCGGAGTATGGCAAAGACCGAAACGGCCACATCGATTTACCATCACATCGGTATGGTGCCCGTTCTCCTCCTCGCCCTGGTCCTGGCCGCCTGCAGCGCGCCAGTGAAGGTCGAGCGTGTCAGCCTCCGCACCGCCTACGAGGACCTGAACCGCACCGCGCTCTCCAGCGACCAGCTCAGCGAGGCCACGCGCACCGTCCTGCGCCGTGCGGCCCTGCTCGACACCTTCGACACCCAGCCCGACGCTGCCATCACCGCGCTGCGAGCGCAGGCTATCGCCACCGGCATGCACTGGCCCGACCTCTACGCACTGGCGGAGATGAATTACGCCCAGGCTCGCCGTATCAAGTCGAAGCCGATGTTGCTGGCTTCGGCGCTCTACGCCTACGCCGTGCTGTTCCCGGCCGGCAATGCGGACAAGCCAAGCCCGTACAGCGCGCAGTTTCAGCACGCGACGAGCTTCTACAACCTGGCGCTGACGCAAGTGCTCAGCGGCGAAAGCGGCGAGGGCACCGCCACCCTTGAGAGCAGACGCTATCCGCTGCCGTTCGGCACCGTGGACGTGACCGTCGACCAGGCCAGCCTGACCTTTGCCGGGCGCACCCTGACCTCGTTCGTGCCGACGATGAACCTGGAGGTGGACGGCTTCAAGAACGACTACCGTAGCGACGGCCTCGGCGCGCCGCTCGCCGCCGGCCTGACCCCGTCGGCGCAGCCGGACGAGGGTCTGATTCTGCCGCCGAAGCTGCGCATCCCGACCTCGGCCGTACTGCAGATGGACGACCCGCGCCGGCAACTCACCGGCGGGTCCTTAACCGCGCGGCTGGCGCTCTACACGATTTACGACACCAGCAGCATTCGGATTGGCGGGCAGGACGTGCCGCTGGAATACGAACAGACCACGGTGCGGGCGCTTTTCGCCGTTGAGGGGAAGGGCTGGACGCGGGAACTGTCCGGCCTGCTCAACAACGCGTTGGCCAACCTGAACGACCCCAGCGCCAACGACCACTTGTTTGCGCTGGAGCCGCATCGCCGCGGCCGCATCCCGGTGGTGCTGGTGCACGGCACCGCCTCCAGCCCGTTCCGCTGGGCCGACATGGTCAACGATTTGCTGGAAGACAAGGAAATCCGCGACCACTACGAGTTCTGGTTCTTCACCTACAACACCGGCAACCCGATCCCGCTTTCGGCCAACGTGCTGCGCCACTCGCTGGAGGACGCCGTGAAATCCCTCGGCGGCGTGGAGGCAGACCCCGCGCTCGGCCGGATGGTGGTGATCGGTCACAGCCAGGGCGGGCTGCTGACGAAGATGAACGTAATCGACTCCGGAACGAAGATATGGGACTCGATAAGCCACCAGCCGTTGGACAATCTGAACCTGAAGCCTGAGACGAAGGCGCTGCTGAAGGAGTCGCTGTTCGTCAACCCGCTGCCTTTCGTCGAGACCGTGATCTTTATCGCCACGCCGCACGGCGGTAGCTACCAGGCCAGCCTGACGATCGTCGGCCTGTTCACACGGCTGGTGACGCTGCCCACGGCTATCGTCGGTGCTGCCGCCGACGTGGTGGCTAACGCCGGCGACGCGCTGAAACTGCAGAAGGATCGGCGCACCTTTAACAGCATCAACGGGATGTCGCCCGGCAATCCGGCGATCGAGGCCGTGCGGGCGATGCCGGTCGCACCTGGCGTCCACGCCCACTCCATCATCCCGACGCTGCAGGACGGCCCGCTGGAGGATCGCGACGACGGCGTCGTGAAGTACCGCAGCGCCCACATCGACGGGGTCGACTCTGAACTGGTAATCGAGCACCAGAGCCACTCGACCCAGTCCAACCCGCTGGCCGTGCGTGAAGTGCGGCGCATTCTCATAGCGGAGCTTGGTCGGCTGGAGCGTGCAAGAGGCGAGAGCGGGCAGGCTAACGCGCCTGGAACGCCTCCATGATGATCGCATCGACGCTCTGCCTTCTTCGCGCGAAGTGGCGTTCGGTATGGCGCGCGGTGTGCCGGAGGCCTTCAGTGGGGTCCGGGAAATCGGACGATGCTGATGACGGTACGGATCACGCTGGCAACGGCAATTTTATTGACGCCAGGGCTGCTGGGCGCGGTGCCTGGCGCAGTGGCAGCGGGCCCGGCCGACAGGGCCGCACGGGACGGCCAGTCAGACCGAATACAGGCACTGGAAGATGCGATCGAAGCCGCACAGGACGCCGCGCAGGAGCGACGTGCCGTGGATCAGGCCGCCCCCTCCGTTCCGCGTGAATTCAATTTCCGTGTCGACGCGCCGTTATACTTCAACTCGAACCCCAAGGAGGTGCAGTCCGGTGGGCACACAGCGCTTGAAGGTGACCCCGAGCTCGAGTTGGGCTGGGGCCGAAGCCTGACGTCGGTGCCGTTGAAGGTCAGCGTGAAGCTCAGGGCTGATACCGACCGCTTCGCGAACCTGCCGGAGGCCGGCGAGGACCAATTCTCCGGAACGTTCAAGGCATCATATTACAATCCCCCAAATGATCAGGCGTGGGCGCCATTCATCTCCTGCAAAGGCTCGGCCGGATACGAGGCGACATTTTCGCCCTGGGCCGAGACTAAGAACGACTTCGCGCTCGGTCTGGACAAGCCCTTCAACTTCGACGACGGCTTTCATCCGCTGCCGGTGTCGGATGAACGTTAATTCCCGGACTCGGAGATTGTTACGGTATTTGCCGAACGTTAATTTGAGACTGGGTCGGCCACAGTCCCAAATTAACGTTATTAT
>JAQGHW010000805.1 GCA_028291505.1 Rhodopila sp.
CCAGATCACGTCGTTGAGGATCCAGAACCCCAGATCCTGCAGGATCGAGCCTATCCGGAAGATGTTGTGGTAGGCGCCGATCACCCACAGCGTGCCGTCCTTGCGCAACAGCCGCCGGCACTCCGTCAGCCATTCGCGCGTGAACGCGTCGTAGGAGGCGAAGTCAGTAAATCGATCCCAGTCGTCGTCCACGCCATCGACCAGGCTGTCATCCGGACGCCGGAGTTCACCCCGCAACTGGAGGTTGTATGGCGGATCGGCGAAGACGCAATCCACCGAGGCGGCCGGAAGCATGCGCATCAATGGAATGCAGTCACCCCGCAAAATCTGGTCCAGCGGCAACTCATGATAGAGGTCCAAGACCTGATTCCAACCTTATCAACAACTTGCCGCATCGTGACGGCTGATCCATCGTGACGGTTCGCCGGAAGTCACGTCAATCCGCAATCGTCAACTCTAGCCTCAGTTGCGCGACGGTCCCAAACGCCTCCCGGTGGTGACGGGTCGCCCCCAGCCGGTGCAGCGCCTGCCGATGCAGCAGTGTCGCGTATCCGGCATTCGCCTCCCACCCATAGCCCGGAAACCGGACCGCCAAGCGCGCCATGGCTCGGTCGCGGACCACCTTGGCGATGATCGACGCCGCGGCGATCGACAGGCACAGCGCGTCACCGCCGACCACGCAACGCACCGAACATCCCAGTTTCGGCGGATAGTTGCCGTCCACCAGGGCCAAATCCGGAACCGCCCGCAAGCGGGAAACCGCTCGGCGCATGGCCAGCATGGACGCGTGCAGGATGTTCAAACGAAGGATTTCAGTAACCGAGGCGGCGCCGACTCCGATTTCAGCCGTCGATGCCCGCAAGGCCAGGAAGGCGACCAGACGCTGATCCGCGGTCAGTTTCTTCGAATCGTCCAGCAGCGCCGCCAGTTCCAGCGGTGGGTTCGCGGGCAGGATGACGGCGGCCGCGACGACAGGGCCGGCGAGCGGTCCTCGACCAGCCTCATCCACTCCGGCAACCCGCCCTCCGGCGGCCAGTTCCATACTCAGATCGGGCATCGCTCCAGATTACCAGACCCCGCCCGAGTCGCGGAAGCAAACGTTCCATCAGCCAGCGGTATAAGAGCACGCATAGCTCGATCGCGGCCCTGATCGGATCGACCCGCTCAAAGGGGCCATCGCCAGGCCAGCGCCTCGGTGAAGCATTCCGCCAAATTTTATAATGATATCGAAATAATGCAGCAAAACCCAACCGGTGCTGTCCGTACATTCCAGGCAGCTGTCTTGACAACGTGTCGGTCAGGGCGGCTCAATAGTATCGCTAGCGCTACAATGATGCACGACCCGCTGATTGTCTTGGCCTGAGCTTGCTCGCGGTTCGATGTCTCGTTGCCGGCGTAATTCCGGTAAGCGATAGGACCGCCGGACGTGTCGATGGTTCTGAGGGCATCACGCGGCTGAGGGGAGGAACGGCGAAATGGCCGACTCGTATACTTGGGCGACGACAAATTCCGGCGACTGGAGTAACGCCAGCAACTGGTTCGACGTCACGACCGGCACGCCGGCAATCGCCGCGCCCGGCCCAGCCGACACCGCCGAGATCGATAACGCCGGCACCGGGACCATTACGGTTACCGGTCCGGCCGATGTTTCCGGGCTGTCAGTCAGCGGCAATGTCACCCTGGCGGGCAACTTCTCCACGGGCACGGGTGTGCTTGGAGTGCCACCGTTCAACCCCTCGTTCCTTGGACCAACGTTCACCAGCACCATCACGCTCGCGGGGACCTTTGTCGCCAGTTCGCTGGCGATAGGCGATCTTCACCTTGTCCCCGGGTTCGCTTCCTTCCCGGTCGCCGACTACGGCCTTATCGAAGTAGACCAGGGAGCGATGCTATCCGCGGGATCTGTTACACTGAATTCGGGTGACCTGCAGGTCAATGGCGGAGCGGTGAGCATCAGCAATGATCTGACGCTTGGCGTTGACTTGTTCCCCCAACCGAGCGGGCTGGTGGCAGATGTGACCAGCGGGTCGCTGACCGTCACCAATCACGGCAGCGTCCAACTCGGTGGCCTTGCAATCACAGATGGCAGCGTCAGCCTGGATGCGACGTCAACGTTAGAGATTGGCAATGCCGGGACCGCCACCGCCGGCACGATCACGGTCGATCCCGGTGCCGTGCTTACCGAAGGGGACGGTCTCAGTCATGTCGCCAAAGTTGTTCACGATGCCGAAACTGTCGACATCTCCGCTCCGGTTCTGAACAACGGAGTCATAGACTCCGACCAGAACATCAGCGACGTAATCAACAATGGCACTATCAATGCCGATAACGATGCCCTGAGCTTCATCAGTGGCAACGGCGTGGTCAATCTAGGCCATGAAGGCACAATCGGATCCGGTGATAGCGGAACGTTCGACATCGCGTTTGGCGACACCATCGTCCTCGCCCTCGGGACCGGCGTCCCGATCGACGTGACCGACACGCCACTGATCGCCGATTTCGCCACCAGTAACACCGTTGAAACGATCGTCCTTCAGGGCATCAGCGCCGATACCGCGACCTACACGGCGACTGGGCTGGGAAGCGGCACCCTGACGCTGGATCGCGGCCTCACTCAGGTTGCCAGCCTGACCATGCTTGGCACCTACGACAGCGATTCGTTCGTCGTGGTGCCCCAGAGTGGCAACAGCATCTTGACACTCAACACCGTGGCGCCGCCGGCCTCTTTCACCTGGGCGACGAGCGGCTCCGGTGACTGGAGCAATGCCGCCAACTGGTTCGACGTCACGACCGGATTGCCGGC
>JAQGHW010000812.1 GCA_028291505.1 Rhodopila sp.
CGGCACCGCCGATCATATCGGCAAACGAGTCGATGGATTTTGAGCCGTAGGAATGGAGCACCATTCCCATCCAGGTGGCCCCAAGCGCACCGGTGTTGTTGGTTCGGTTGAAGTTGAATACGAGGGGAATTGCAGCGACATCGTAACCATTATCGCTGAGGTTGATATCTCCGATGCCCTGCAAGTATACCCCTGCGTTCAATGCGCCCAGGTCACCACTCAGCATCGACCCTGCCGGGTTTGCCAGGAAACTGGTCGCGCCCGGTTTGGCGCCGCCGATCTGGATTTCCTGGTCCATTCCAACCGTATCGCCACCACCACGATTCGCCGTGAGATACATGCGAACCGCGGCCTCACCCGTACGGCCGCCGTTGCCGGCCGTATCTTCACTCCAGCCGGATTTATTGTTCAGCGCGATTATGATCGGCGAGGCTTCCGGTGTCCAAAGATAACCGGTGGCGGGGCACCCTAACGTGCAGGTCCCGGTGATCGTTTGCGATATCGCTTTCTGAACGTGGGTTAAGTCGTATTCGGTTTGCCACCTGTCCGGGTCGAAGGTATCTCCCATACTTGGGGATGGCATGGTCGAGACAGTAACATTGCTGATTATGTGTCGTTGCCTGGTTGCATCGGTGGCTACAGGATCGGGACCAGGTTGGGCTTTTGTCGATGCTGAGTACAGGAATGCCAAAAGCACAAAAATCCCAAGCATATAATCCTCCAATGTTCTTGAATTAGCTCGCCGTTGCACCACTTGGGTCGTTGCGGGGCGGCCACTACCGCCGTCTCCGTTACGGTTATCATACGGGCGGTCAGGGTTCCAATGACACCATCCGCGGATTTGTCGTATCGACACCGCACCGGCGACAGCCTGACAGGGCACGGCACTGGCGTGTCGCGGTTCGCCCGGCCATAATGCGATGCAACCCAAAACCGGAGGCACATCCCATGGCAACACAGCCAAAGCTTGAACACCGCGCTCTGGGCAAGGGCGGCCTGTCCGTGTCGGCCATCGGCCTGGGGTGCATGTCGCTGTCCGGCATCTACGGCGCGGCCGACGACGCGGTATCCGAGGACCTCATCCGCCATGCCATCGACAGCGGGGTGGACCACCTCGACTCCTCCGACATGTATGGCTGGGGTCACAATGAGCAGGTGCTCGGCCGCGCCCTGAAAGGCCGTCGCGACCAGGTCGTGGTGGCGACGAAGTTCGGCCAGACCCAACGGCCCGGGCAATCGAACGGCGTCAACGGCCGTCCCGAATACGTCGTCGAGACGTGCGAGGCGAGCCTGAAGCGCCTCGGCATCGACGTCATCGACCTGTATTACCAGCACCGGGTCGATCCCGGAGTCCCGGTCGAGGAAACCATCGGTGCGATGGCCAGGCTGGTGGCACAGGGCAAGGTGCGGTTCCTCGGCATGTCGGAAGCGGCACCGGACCGGGTGCGCCGAGCCCATGCGGTGCATCCGATCGCGGCGGTGCAGACAGAATACTCGTTGCTGTATCGAGAGGATGCCGAGGAAACCCGCAAGACCACCACCGAACTTGGGATCAGCTTCGTCGCCTATTCGCCGCTGGGGCGTGGCTTCCTGACCGGCGCGATCAAGAATTTCTCCGACATCGACGGCCGCCGCGCGGTGCATCCCCGCTTCCAGGAGGCGAATTTCGACCAGAACCGCGCGCTGGTGGCCAAGATCGAGGCGATCGCCGCGGAAAAGGGCTGCACACCGTCGCAGGTGACGCTGGCGTGGCTACTGGCTCAGGGACCGGACGTCGTCGCCATCCCCGGGACACGCTACTCCGCTCGGTTGGACGAGAACGTCGGCGCGTTGAACGTGAAACTGTCGGCCGAGGAGGTGGCTCGGATTTCGGCTGCCGTCCCGGTGGGCGCGGCGGCTGGGACGCGGTATCCGGCGGGCGGGATGGCTGGGGTGTTTATCTGATCCTCGGTAGCGGAAGGCCGGGTGCTGCCCGGACCTGCAAAGGGCCGGCGGCCCCTTTGATCCCGTGGTTCCAAGGGCCGTCGGCCCTTGGTGGGGGGCGGGGCAAAGCCCTGGGCTTTCTTCCATCGTCCGAGACCCTATATCGTTGACCCTGTGGCATCCGGGTCCTATCTGAACGCCGCCGCACCTGGAAGGTCCGCATGCTCGCCGCCATCGCTCGCGCTATTTTCGGCTCCTCGAACGACCGCTCCCTGAAGGGGTATCAGCGGCGTGTTCCGGCGATCAACGCGCTGGAAGACGGCATGAAAGCGCTGTCTGATGAGGCACTCGCCGCCAAAACCGCGGAGTTCCGCGCTCGCCTGGCCGACGGTGCCACATTGGACGACCTGCTGCCGGAAGCCTTCGCCGCGGTCCGGGAAGCCAGTCACCGCACCCTGGGACAGCGCCACTTCGATGTTCAGCTGGTCGGCGGCATGGTCCTTCACGACGGTAAGATTTCCGAGATGAAGACCGGCGAGGGCAAGACCCTGGTCGCTACCCTGCCCGTCTACCTCAACGCGCTCGCCGGAAAAGGCGTCCATGTCGTCACCGTGAACGACTATCTGGCCCGGCGCGACGCCGACTGGATGGGGCAGATCTACAACTTCCTCGGCCTGACCTACGGCGTTGTGGTCCACGGCCAGGACGAGCAGACCAAGCGCGCCCAATACGCCGCCGACATCACCTACGGCACCAACAACGAATTCGGCTTCGACTACCTGCGCGACAACATGAAGTACCGGCTGGAGGACATGGTCCAGCGCGAGTTCTTCTACGGCATCGTCGATGAGGTGGACTCGATCCTGATCGATGAGGCGCGCACCCCGCTGATCATCTCCGGCCCGGCCGAGGACAGTTCGGACCTGTACCGCACCGTCGACCTGGTGGTGAAGGAGCTGGTGAAGGACCCTTCCACCTACGACAAGGATGAAAAATTCAAGACGGTTTCCCTGACCGAACCCGGCAGCGAGCAGGTCGAGGACATGCTGAAGGAGGCCGGCGTCCTGACCGAGGGCAACCTGTACGACATCTTCAACGTCTCGGTCGTGCACCACGTTCAGCAATCCGTCCGCGCCCACACCCTGTTCGCCCGTGACGTCGACTACATCGTGCGCGACGACCAGGTGATCATCATCGACGAATTCACCGGCCGCATGATGCAGGGCCGGCGCTACTCGGAAGGCCTGCACCAGGCGCTGGAGGCGAAGGAGCACGTCACCGTCCAGGCCGAAAACCAGACCCTGGCCTCGATCACCTTCCAGAACTACTTCCGGCTGTATCCCAAGCTGGCCGGCATGACCGGTACGGCAATGACCGAAGCCGACGAATTCGCGGAGATCTACAAGCTGGACGTGCTGGAGATTCCCACCAACGTCGCAGTAACGCGCAAGGATGAGGACGACGAAGTCTACCGCAGCGCGGCGGAGAAATACGAGGCTGTCGCCGCGCTGATCGACGAAGCACGCGCCAAGGGCCAGCCGGTGCTGGTCGGCACCACGTCGATCGAAAAAAGCGAGACGATCAGTGACCTGCTGAAAAAGAAAAAGGTCCCGCATTCCGTGCTGAACGCTCGCTTCCACGAGCAGGAAGCCGAGATCGTGTCGCAGGCCGGTGCGCCCGGCGCCGTGGTGATCGCCACCAACATGGCCGGCCGCGGCACCGACATCAAACTGGGCGGCAACCTCGACGTCCGCCTGCGCAAGGAACTTTCCAACATCCACGACGAAGCGGAACGGGCCACGCGTGAGGCTCAGGTTCGCGAGGAAGTGGCGATCGCGCACCAGAAGGTGAAGGACGCCGGCGGCTTGTTCGTCATCGGCACGGAACGGCACGAAAGCCGGCGCATCGACAACCAGTTGCGCGGCCGCTCCGGCCGGCAGGGCGATCCCGGCCGCTCGCGCTTCTTCCTTTCGCTGGAAGACGACCTGATGCGCATCTTCGGTTCCGAACGGATGGGCGGAATGCTGCAGCGCCTTGGCCTGAAGGAGGGCGAGGCGATCGTCCACCCCTGGATCAACAAGGCGCTGGAAAAGGCACAGAAGAAGGTCGAGGCGCGCAACTTCGATACGCGCAAGAACGTGCTGAAATACGACGACGTCATGAATGCCCAGCGCAAGGAGGTCTATGCCCAGCGCAAGGAGTTCATGAAGCTGCCGGACGTGGCCGATACCGTCGATGAAATGCGCGGCGACGTCCTCGCCCAGATGGTCGCCGCTCGGGTGCCGGAGAAGGCATTCTCGGAGCAATGGCAGCTCACGGACCTGGCCGCCGACGTGCAGCGGGTTTTCAACCTGACCCTGCCCATCGAAGACTGGGGTCGCGAAGACGGCATCGACGAGACCCATCTGCGGGAGCGGATCGAGCGGGCGGTGGACGAGATGATGGCCGCGAAAGCCGCCAACATGGGCCCCGACCTGATGCGGTTCATCGAGAAAAGCCTGCTTATCCAGACGCTTGACGCGGTGTGGAAAGAGCATCTGTACGCGCTCGACCACCTGCGCCAGGGCATCGGGCTGCGCGCCTATGGCCAGCGCGACCCGTTGAACGAATACAAGTCGGAGGCGTTCACCCTGTTCAACGCCATGCTGGCCGAGTTGAAAGAACGGGTCACCGGCATGCTGGCGCGCGTGGAACTGGCACCGGAACGTCCGCTGGCGCCGCCGCCGATGATGCAGATGGTGGCGAGTCACGCCGAACCCGAATCCGCGCTGGTGTCGGACCTCGCTCTGGCCGAACCCGCGCCTCCGCCGAGGATGATCACCACGGCGCCGAGCCGCACGCCCGCGGTCGATCCGAGCGATGAGGCGACTTGGGCGGGGACACCGCGCAATGCACAGTGTCCGTGCGGCTCCGGCAAGAAATACAAGCATTGCCACGGCAGGCTTGCTTAAACCGCACAATATGGTCGACCCAGCGAGCCGGTGGAAAAGCGACGCCCTGGTCATCGGGAATGACACGAAAGCCAACCCAACCTGGATGACTCGCGCCGGTTCGGAGATGCTGTGCTAGGCATGCGCATCCCTACCGAAGGACACCCCGGCGTGGACCCACGTGCCGGCAGATTGCAGGCTCTGGACGGTTTGCGCGGCCTGTCCGCGTTGATCATCGCCATAATATTTCACTATCGGCATTTCTACGCCTACGGCGCTCAGCCTGATCCAAGCTGGTTCACGAACCCCGTGATGCATCCTCTGGTGGATCAGGGCGCACTGGCAGTGAACTTGTTCTTCGTCATGTCCGGCGTGATCTTCACGCACGTCTACTATGAGGCAGTTGCGAGCCAGCAAATCAGCGGGCGCCGGTTCTTCATGCTGCGCTTTGCCAGGCTGTATCCGCTCCATCTGGTCACGACTGTCGCGATGGTGTTTTTGACCTGGGGCGGCCTTCGCGCGACCGGGCGGCTGCCGCTGGCCGATCTGGGCGCATCAGACGGCTATCACCTGATGCTTAACTTGTTGATGCTCCAGCACATAGGTTTGCAATTCGGCCATTCGTTCAACTTCGTTTCCTGGAGCTTGTCCATCGAAGCAATCTGCTATTGCTTATTTTTCTGGGTGGCCCGTCGCGGACTACCTTTCGAACTGGCCTGCTTCGCGCTCGCGACCTTTGGCATCTATCTCATGTTCGGCCACGTGAACGCCCTTGCCCTATCGCCCGAAACCGGCCAGGGATTGTTCGGCTTCTTCGCCGGCTGCCTGATCGCCCGCGGTTTCGAGACGGGATTATCGGTCCCGATCACCATCGCGGCAGCGGTGCTGACGGCGTTTAGCGCCGCAACCTTTGTGTGGGGCGGTCGCGCCGTGATGCCCGGTTCCGCTGATCCATATTTCACTGTCCTGGTCGTCATCCTTCCATCGATTGTCGTTCTCGCGCTGACGGTCGCGCCGTTGCGGTGGCTGCTTTCCGGCTGGGTCGGCCGTAAACTCGGTGACCTTAGTTTCAGTATCTACATGGTCCACATAAGCGTTCAGTGCGCCATCATCATTTCGACCTCACTGCTGGGCGTTGGACTGCCTTACGACCGCTGGTGGTTCTATGCGATCTATGTCGCGGGCGTGCTGGGCGTGGCCGAATTCAGCTATCGAACAATTGAACGACCGGCACAACGATGGATTCGGACGAAATATGGCAGGGGAATCCGCCCGGGTCGTTCGTCCGGCCAGGTGCCGATCTGACCACCGTCACGCGCGCCGCGCTGGCATCCCCCGTCCTGGTGCTGGGCGCGCCGCGCTCCGGCACGACCTGGCTGGCGAAGATCATCGACAGTCACCCCGACGTCCTCTACCGGCACGAGCCGGACGCGACGCTGCCCAGCCCATCGCCGCTGATGCCGGCTGCGCTGCCCGCTCTGCTCGCACGCTGGGCCGCCGACCGTAGCCCGCGCACCGTCACCAAGCGGCCGTTTTTCCCGAAATCCTGGCAGCCGGGATGGGCCCGCGGCCTGCGGACGCTGATTGCCTCCGCCGTCAGCGCCGCCGAACGTATGCCACCGCCGTTCAAGGCTTTGGCCGATCTGCGCATACCCGACCTTGGGGTCCGTCCGGCCCCGCGCCTGGCCATCAAGTCGATCGGCTGGGCCGAGGGCGCCGTCGTCCTGGCCCAGACCCTGCCGGAAAGCCGCACGATCTTCATCCTGCGCCATCCCTGCGGCCAGGTGGCCTCGGTCATGCGCGGCAACCGTCAGCTTCGGTTCGAGCTGAAGACCGAGGGCACGGACATGCCGTTCGATGAGGCCGCCACGATCCGCTTCGCCGCCGCCTCCGGCATCGATGAGCCCGCTTTCCAGGCGTTGCCCAACGCGGCGAAATACGCCTGGAGCTGGCGTGCGTTCAACGAGCCCGCCTACGCCGCGTTGGCCGCCCAGCCCAATGTCCACATCGTGTTGTATGAGGCGCTGTGCGCCGATCCTGGATTGGTGGCGCGCCGGATCCTGAAATTCGCCGGATTGGACTGGAACCTCCAAACCGGGGATTTCATCGCACGCAGCGCCGCGTATCAAGGTTCGGCGGGTTACTACGCGATCTTCCGCAACGCCGTCACCGCCGCCGAGGCCTGGCGGACCACCATGCCGCACACTGATCAGGAAGCTGTGCGGCTGGTGGCGGCCGCGTCTCCGATGGCCCGCTTCTGGCCCGACCTGATGAGCCCCGCATGACGCCATCATGACGGATAAAGGGCATGAAGGAAGCGTGACAATCCGCCGCGAAAGCGTCACACTTGTGGCGTGAACGTCCTAGCACCCCCGAAGGCCCGGCTTCATATCGAGATCGTGCATGATATCGTTTGCCCGTGGTGCTACCTGGGCGTCCGGCGCCTGCTGCGAACGTTACGGCGCCGTCCCGACATCGCCTTCGACCTGATCTGGCGACCATTCCTGCTCAACCCCGACATGCCGCGGATCGGTATGCCGCGCCCCGACTACGTGGTGCGCAAATTCGGTGGCGAGGACCGGGCTCGGCGCCTGTACGCGACGATCAGCGAAACCGGGCGCAACGAAGGACTGGATTTCCGCTTCGACCGGATCCGTCGCACGCCATCCTCGATCGATGCACACCGCCTGGTCCGCCACGCCGCGGGCTACGGCCGGGCGGATAGTCTGGTGGAGGCGCTGTTCGCGGCCCATTTCACTGACGGCCACGATATCGGCGACCACGGCGTGCTGATCGCGGTTGCCACCGCGTGCGGAATGGACCCGGTGGCGGTTCGCCGCTTCCTGGCCTCGGATGCCGAAACGGAAGGCGTGCACGCGGACAATTTGCGGGCGCACAGGCTGGGGATCAACGGCGTGCCCTGCTTCGTCGTCGACGGCATGCACGCGATTGCCGGGGCGCAGGAGCCCGAGGTGATCGAGCGGCTGCTGGACATCGCCACGGTGGACGCGGTCCGGTTCTGAAAGTCCTCCCAGTAGAGGCCGCGACTACGCACTCCCTCACCCGATCGCCCTGAGCGCTGAACCGTGCGCGGGTTGCCGAGACCCCACCTCGCCGCCTACCATCGCGATCGAAGCTAAAAACGGAACCGTCCCCATGTCCCCAGAAATCAAGGCCCAGCTCGCACCGCACGGAGTGCTGCGCGCTGGCATCAACATGTCCAACTTCCTGCTGGTCACCGGCCGCAGCGCTTCGGGCGACCCCGAGGGCGTATCCCCCAGCATGGCACGGGCCATCGCCGAGCGGCTGGGCGTGCCGGTGAAATACGTGCCGTTTCCGAAGCCCGGTGAGCTCGCGGACGATGCCGGCAAGGATGTGTGGGATATCGGCCTGATCGGCGCCGAACCGGCACGGGCCGAGAAGATCGCGTTCACCGCCGCCTACGCCGAGATCGAAGCGACCTATCTGGTGCCCGCCGGCTCATCGCTGAAGTCGATCGCCGACGTGGACAAGCCAGGCATCCGGATCGCGGTGACCGCTCGCAGTGCCTACGACCTTTGGCTGGAACGCAACATCAAGCAGGCGACGCTGGTGCGGTCGAGCAGCCTGGACGGCGCGCTCGACGAGTTCCTTTCGGAAAAGATGGAGGCGCTGGCCGGCCTGCGGCCCCGACTGCTGACCGACGTTCAGAAGGTGCCGGGTGCCATGATCCTGCCCGGCCAGTTCACCGCCGTACAGCAGGCGGTCGGCACGGCGAAAGCCAATGCCGCGGCGGCGGCGTGGCTGCATGACTTCGTGGAGGAGGCCAAGGCGTCCGGCCTCGTTGCGAAGTTCATCGCGCAGCACAAGGTCAACGGACTGTCGGTCGCCCCTCCGGGGTGACAGGTTCGGGTGAAGCGGCGACCAGCGCCGCCTCACCCGGCCAATGCTTTACGCCTTAACGGGGACGCCCTGTTCCTTCATCAGCGTCTCCAGCTCGCCGTCCTGGAACATCTCGGTGATGATGTCGCAGCCGCCGACGAACTCGCCCTTGACATACAGCTGCGGGATGGTGGGCCATTGCGAGAAAGTCTTGATGCCCTCACGCAGTTCGGCGTCCTCCAGCACATTGGCGGTCTGGAAAGGGACGCCGATGTGGGTCAGGATCTGGATCACCCGCGCCGAGAACCCGCACTGCGGGAACATTGGGGTGCCCTTCATGTAGAGCATCACGTCGTTGCTGGTGATGTCACTCTGGATACGCTGGGAAATCGTGTCGGCCATGCTGAGGAACTCCGTGACCAGATATTTGGCTAACCTGATTATTCGGGTGCGGACGTCTGTAATGCAAGAGCGTGAAGCTCACCGCCCATTCGCCCACGCAGCGCAGCATAGACAATCTGGTGCTGCTTCACGCGTGAGATGCCCCGAAATGTCTCGCTGACCACGCTGGCGGCGTAGTGATCGCCATCGCCGGCCAGATCCTCCACGGTGATACGCGCGTCCGGCAACGCTGCCTTGATCAGAGCCTCGATCTCGTTGGCCGCCATCGCCATGGGGTAAGGTCCTTCTCGTCGGTGGAGCGGCCTGCTTATCCCCCGCATTCGCCGCAAGAGGCAGGACGCTAGCTCGTGGTGCCGTCCATCCAGGACGGAAAGAAGTGCTCGTGTGCCGCGCGTAAATCAATGATCGATATTGTGCCACCGTCCGGAAGAGTCAAATCCTGCCCGCCGGAGGTTCCGAGGCGCATGGCAGGGATCCCGGCAGCCTCGGCGATACGGGTGAAATTGGCGTGGTCCGGCACGGCGACGATGTAGCGGGCCTGGTCTTCGCCGAACCAGAAGGCGTGGCCGGGTATGTCGCGCGGATGGGCGGACATCCGGGCGCCGATGCCGCTGGCCATCGCCATCTCCGCCAGTGCGACCAGAATGCCCCCATCTGACACATCATGGCAGGCGCGGATCGTGCCGTTCAGGATGTGGTTGCGGACGAAGTCACCGTTCGCCTTCTCCACCGCCAGATCGACCGGCGGCGGTGCGCCATCCTCGCGGCCGGCGATTTCGCGCAGCCAGATCGACTGACCGAGCCAGCCGGTGGTAGCGCCGATCAGCACGATATCGAGCCAGGGGGGCAGCGCCAGGCCAACCGCGAGCGAAGCATCGTCCAACACGCCGAGGCCGCCGATCGCGGGCGTGGGCAGGATCGCCCTGCCCTCAGTCTCATTGTACAGGCTGACGTTGCCGGAGACGACGGGGAAGTCCAGCGCCTCACAAGCGGCGGCCATGCCACGGATGGCAGCGGCGAACTGTCCCATGATCTCGGGCTTTTCGGGGTTGCCGAAGTTCATGTTGTCGGTGATGGCCAGGGGACGAGCACCCACGGCGGTCAGGTTGCGCCAGGCCTCGGCGACGGCTTGCGCGCCGCCGGTTTCCGGATCGGCCAGGCAATACCGGGGCGTGCAATCGGTGGTCAGCGCCAACCCCCGTTTCAGGCCCTCCAGCTTCACCACGGCAGCGTCGGCGGCGCCCGGCCGCTTTACCGTCTGGCCGCCGACAGTGCTGTCATATTGGTCCCATACCCAGGCGCGCGAGCACAGATCAGGGCATCCCACCAGCTTTTCCAGCGCTCGGGTCAGGCCGAATCGGTCCTCGATCCGGGCCGGGTTCAGCTTTTCCGACTTTGGGGTGTCGACCGTCGGTCGTGTATACAGCGGCGCCTGGTCGTTCAGCGGCGCGAGCGGGATGTCGGCCTCGACCTGCCCATGGTGGCGGACAACGATGCGGCCCGTGTCGGTGATCCGGCCGATCACCGCGAAATCCAGATCCCACTTGGCAAAGATATCGCGGGCGAGCTGCTCGCGATCCGGGCGCAGCACCATCAGCATGCGTTCCTGGCTCTCGGACAGCATGAACTCGTAGGCACTCATCCCTGTCTCGCGCGCCGGCACCTGGTCCAGGTCCAGTTCGATCCCGACGCCGCCCTTGCCGGCCATTTCGACCGAGGAACTGGTCAGGCCGGCGGCGCCCATGTCCTGGATCGCGACAATGGCGTCGGTGGCCATCAGTTCGAGGCACGCCTCGATCAGCAGTTTCTCGGTGAACGGGTCGCCGACCTGCACCGTCGGACGCTTGTCCTCCGAATCAGCGGCGAACTCGGCTGACGCCATGGTGGCGCCGTGGATCCCGTCGCGGCCGGTTTTCGAGCCGACATACACGACCGGGTTGCCGATGCCGGCGGCGGCGCTGAGAAAGATCTTGTCCTTCCGAGCGATGCCGACGGTCATGGCATTGACCAGGGGGTTGCCGTCGTAGGCGGCGTGGAAGTTGATTTCTCCCCCGACCGTCGGGACGCCGACGCAGTTGCCGTAGCCGCCGATGCCCCGCACCACGCCGTCGACGACGCGCTTCGTGCGGGGGTTCTCCGGGCGGCCGAAGCGCAACGCGTTCAGGTTGGCGATCGGCCTGGCACCCATGGTGAAAACGTCGCGCAGAATGCCGCCGACGCCGGTGGCGGCACCCTGGTACGGCTCGATGAAGCTGGGGTGGTTGTGGCTTTCCATCTTGAAGACGGCAGCCAGCCCGTCGCCGATATCGA
>JAQGHW010000862.1 GCA_028291505.1 Rhodopila sp.
TCGGACAAACTCCAGGCCGCTCATTTCCCTCCGCCTATCGGCAGCAACGGTCCCATAAGTCTTGCCGGCGACACGGTTCGGCATCGTTTTCTCCTGGTTAATCGACGGGTGCTTGGCATCACCCTACGGTTCGCATCGCGGCTTCGCTCGCCGGATTCGGACTTCATCACCAGGGGGAGGGTTTGTCCGCCGTCACGGCTGGGAGAGTGTCCCGGCCGTTTGCGTATGGACGGTGGGGGTGGACGGCCGGGACACGCATCAGGATAAGGCCTACCACGGAGGCAGACCTTCCTCCTTTCCGTCATGGCCACGACCGGACCGGGTCATTCATTCCAGCGCATGCAGCGATAGGTGGTTCGGACCCGGCGGGCCCTTCGCCTTCGCGAGGAAAAATACCACGATAACGTAACGATGCGGCTGCCCCGTGATTTCAGTCAGCCGGAAAATGGTTAGCGGGTGCGGTTATACTGATAATCCTCCCGCTCGCCTGCGCCCGAGCGCAATCCGTCCGGCAGGGGTGGCCGCGTGGCATTCACCTTCGCATGGACATCGAGTGCGGCCTGGTCCGTCCAAAGCTCCAGCAACGTCAGTTTGTCCGGATCCAGCAGGCTCTGGAATACCTCGAACTGCTCACAGCCAGGCTCCTGTATCACCTCCGCACAGCGACCGCGGAACACCCGTGCGAGTTCCGATCCCTTTCCCGGCGCCGCTGTAAACGTAACGACAAGTCGAACTGACATACCAACTACTCCTTCGTTTCGACAAATACGACAGCGAGAATGCTACCCCTTATACTCCAGCACGTGCAGCCCGGCGTTCCAGTCGCTGAGATAGATGATCCCATCCTTCGACACATACGCATCGCAGGACATTGCCGCCACTGCCTGATTTGGCCGCGGATCGATCAGCTTGCCGGGCACCGGCGGCACCCAATACGCGATCTCCTTCGGCGCGAACTGGTCGCGGATGTCGAACACGCGCAAACCGGCGTTGTGGTAGGTGGCGAAGATCACCTCCTCCGACTGGAATGCGCCCGGCCGGTTCTCATGCAGGTTGTGCGGGCCGAAGTTGCCCAGCTTGCAGTAATCGCGATCCGTTGGGGTCGGCAGCGTGGCGATCGGCACGGGGTTGTCGGATGCCTGCACATCCACCACCCAGGTGTGGAAAATCCCCTTGGCACAGTTGTCGGCGTTCGATTCATCCGCCACCACCGCGAGCTTCCGCCCGGGCAGCGGCAACGGCGTGTGGGTGCCGCCGGGATCGGGCGGCGACCAGTTGATATGCGACAGCAGTTTCGGCGCCGCCGGATCGCTGATGTCATGGATCGTGAACCCGCCGTCGCGCCAGGCCGCATAGCCTCGGTCGCCGGCGGTGATCATGTGGTGCAGCGCATACCGCCTGCCCTTCGGCGCGGTGGAGGTCTCGCCGGCCGCCCGGTTCATCCCCGGCAGCCACCATTTCGAAACGATCGCCGGCCTGGTGATGTCCTTCAGATCGACGATGCACAGGATATGGTCGGTGAAGCCATCGAAATGCGCCGAGACGTAAGCGTAACGGCCGCCGACCCACCACAGGCGGTTGATGCCGAGTCCGGGCATCTCCAGGAACGCGATCTCCCGCAGTTCCGCTGGCTTGGAGATATCGTGGATCGACAACCCCGCGCGGAATTTCTTCCGGTTGGTGATGCTGTCCGCGAGGGTATTCTCGAAGTAGCCGCGCGCGTTGTCATAGGACTGCATCGCAACGATATTCGCACCGTTCGCCACCAGCATCATATCGCCCGAGACCTGGATATGATGCGTTCGGGTGTAGTCGCCCGCCGTCCAGAATCCCACCGGCTTCAGCGCGCGGGGGTCCGCCGCATCCAGCACGGTGATGCCGTTGCTGAACATGTGCCCGACATAGACGTGGTTTCGGTTGACCATCACCTGCACACCGTCCGGCCGGCCGCCCTGGTCTGAGTAGGAGATGTGTTTGATCTTGTGCCCGATGCCCTCCGGCGGGATCGGCGTTTCGGCCCGAGCGGCGCCGGCCCCGATGCCGGTCGCGAAGACCCCGGCGGAAAGCCCGCGCCGTGTAATGCCCTGCATGACGTACCCAGCCCGTGAACTGTTCTTCTTCGGTGATGGTGGCGATCGGAATTGCCCAGGTCAACCGCCCCATCGGTGCGGGAGCGGATCACCTTGCGCGCGAAGCCGACCGCCCCCCCCAAACAGAGATCGGCCCAACCGGTTGATGTGAAGATCATTCCCGCCGGCCTCGGGGGCGCGAGGCATGATCAACGATGCCATCGCGGCCGGCTACGCCCCTCGGCGACCTGACCAAGGATGGCAAGATCATCGCCGACAGCCGCGCGGACGTCGCCGGCGTCGTTACCGGGTCAGAGCAGCCGAAGCCGCCGCTATGCTTCGCCCGGACCGCGATCTGGCGGCATGGCCAGTGGGTTGGAACCGAAGCAGCCGCCCGCCACCGGAATCAACACCTCTGACCAGGCGGGCAATCGCGGCCGCGCTCATGTTCCTGGTGGGCGGGTGGCGGCCGAGGTGCCGGCGCGGGCCCAGCAACCGGATGCGCTTGCTAATTGGCATGGAAAAAGTTCTGGCCGCCACTCGGGGCGCCAGCGGGCGGCGGACGCGCCTGGTCGTTGGCATGGAAAGAGTTCTGGCCGCCATTCGGGGCGCGAGCGGGCGGCGGACGCCCCTGGTCGTTGGCATGAAAAAAGTTCTGGCCGCCATTCGGGGCGCCAGCGGGCGGCGGACGCCCCTGGTCGTTGGCATGAAAAAAGTTCTGGCCGCCATTCGGGGCGCCCCCAGGCGGCCGGCCCTCCGGCCTTTGCTGACCAAAGCCTTCCCCGCCGCGATGGAAGCCGCCTGCGCGCTCCCGCTCCAGGTGGCGGGAAACCTCATCGGGAGCGTGATGCCAGCTGTGCCGCGAATCCCAGTATCCCCAACCGCCGCCGTACAGGATCAGCGGCACCGTGGCACCTTCGACCAGAAGTGTCGGATCGCCGCCGTTCTCGCTGTAGCCGGGATAAGCCTCCCCCGACGGATCGTATCCGGGTTGGGGATATCCGGGCTGGGGATATCCTGGTTGCTGATACCCGGGTTGGGCATACTGATACCCCGGAGGGTAGGCGGCCGGCTGGGCATACCCAGCCGGTTGCGGCGCGTAACAGCCGCTCAGAGGCAGCAACAGGGCCGCCAGCACAACATCACGACGCATCCTCGAACATCCTTATTGTGATAATGGACAGTCGAACTCCGCTGTCCTTAAGCCATCTGTCCTTCTCGAGACGCCCGCGTACGAACTGCGCCCTGGCGGTAAACCACGATCGTCGCCACCAGCCCGCAGGCCCCGGCGAACGCCATCCACATCCCGGGCGCCGCCTTGTTGCCCGTCGCCTCGATCAGCCACGTCGAAACCAGTGGCGTGAACCCGCCGAACAGCGCCG
>JAQGHW010000864.1 GCA_028291505.1 Rhodopila sp.
GGCGCGCAACTGCCGCGCGTCAAGTTCCGAGATCTCGGTGTTGTCGAACCGCACGGTCCCGCCCGTCGGCTCGATCAGGCGCGTCAAAAGCCGCCCGGTGGTGGACTTGCCGCAGCCGCTTTCGCCAACCAGCGCCAGCGTCTCCCCGCGCGCGACGCTGAAGGATACGCCGTCCACCGCGCGAACCATCCCCGTCACCCGCTTGCGGAACGCGCCGGACAGAATCGGATAGTGCTTGGTCAGGTCATCGGCGCGGACGAAGCCCGCCGCCATCGTCACGCGGCTAACGCGCGATGGCGCAGACACGCGGCATCGTGCCCAGCGCCCAACTCCACCAGCGGCGGAAGAATGCGGGCGCAGTCGTCCCAGGCATACGGACACCGCGGGTGGAACGCGCAGCCCGGCGGCATGGCGAACGGACTCGCGACATTGCCCTCGATCGCCGGCAGGATTTCCGGATCCTCGTCCTCCAGCGGCGGCATCGAACGCAGCAGCCCTTCCGTATACGGATGCCCCGGCCGCTCGAACAGTGCCGCCACCGGCGCACGCTCCACCACGCGCCCCGCATACATCACCAGCACATCATCCGCGAACTCGGCGATCACCCCCAGGTCGTGCGTGATCAGCACCACCGCCATGTGCAGCCGCGCCTGCAGATCCCGCAGCAGCTCCAGGATCTGCGCCTGAGTCGTCACGTCCAGTGCCGTGGTCGGCTCATCCGCGATCAGCAACTGCGGCCCGCAGCTCAGCGCGATGGCGATCATCACCCGCTGCCGCATGCCGCCGGATAGCTCGTGCGGATACGCCCGCATGATCTGCCCGGGCGACGGGATCCGCACCAGCGCCAGCAACTCTTCCGCCCGCTCGCGCGCCGCGGACCGCCCAAGGCCGATCTGCAGCAGCAGCGGCTCCATCAGCTGGCGACCAACCGTCAGGATCGGGTTCAGCGACGCCATCGGGTCCTGAAACACCATCGCGATCTCACGCCCACGCACCGACCGCATCTGCCGCTCCGTCAGCGTCCGCAGGTCGCGCCCCCCGAAACTGACGTGCCCGGAGGTGACCCGTGCGGCCTCCGGCAGCAACTGCATCAGCGCCATCGCCGTCACGCTCTTGCCGCTGCCGGACTCCCCCACCACCCCCAGGGTTCTGCTCGGCCACACGTCCAGGCCCACATCGCGGACCGCGTCGAACGACCCGCGCCGCGTATCGAACGCGACCGTCAGGTTCCGCACCGACAGCAGCGGCGAATCACCCACCCCCTTGCAACCTCATCAATCAAACTCCGAAACCAACAGCCGCGATCTCGGCAGAATATGCTGCACCGCACAAGCCCGTATCGCACGTCAGCCGCGTCACACGTGCATAAAGTTGGAAAATCTCCGTTCATCGTGCCTCACGCGCCAGCCGCAAGGTCTTAACCATTTGTTAACAAAATCACCGATATAAACCTCCAGCAATTTGTAACAGCGACCCACGAGACATCGACTTCAGCCGTCGAAACAACAGGAGTTTTCTCGTGAAGACGGCATTGATCTGTGGGGCCGGCGGATTCATCGGTGGCCACCTCGCCAAGCGGCTGAAGCAAGAAGGATTCTGGGTCCGCGGCGTCGACATCAAATCGCACGAACACGCCGAAACCCGCGCCGACGACTTCATCATCGGCGATCTTCGCGATCCGCGCCTCTGCCGGCAGGTCGTCGATCGCCGCTTCGATCATGTCTACCAACTCGCCGCCGACATGGGCGGTGCGGGCTATCTCTTCACCGGCGAACACGACGCCGACGTGATGCACAATTCCGCCACCATCAACCTCAACATGCTGGACGCCTGCCGCAAGCGTGGAATTCCCGGCGTCTTCTACTCCTCCTCGGCCTGCATCTATCCGGCCTACAACCAGGAAAATCCGGATCGCCCGAACTGTGCCGAAAGCAGCGCCTATCCCGCCGCTCCGGACAGCGAGTACGGCTGGGAAAAGCTGTTCAGTGAGCGTCTGTATCTCGCTTACAACCGTAACTACGGCATGTGCAACCGAATCGCACGCTACCACAACATTTTCGGTCCGGAGGGCACCTGGCGCGGCGGCAAGGAAAAAGCCCCCGCCGCGATCTGCCGCAAGGTAGCCATGGCCCGCTCCGGCGACGAGATAGAAATCTGGGGCGACGGACTGCAAACAAGGTCCTTCCTGTACATCAACGAATGCCTGGAAGGAACCCAGCGACTGGCCCGATCCCCGACCTGCATCGAACCAATCAACATCGGTTCGGAGGAGATGCTGTCGATCAACCAGCTCGTCGACATGATCTGCGACATCTCCGGCAAGCATCTGGTAAAGCGGCACGTCCCCGGCCCAACCGGCGTGCGCGGGCGGAATTCCGACAACCGGCTCATCCGTGAGAAACTCAACTGGGCGCCGTCCCGGCCATTGCGTGAGGGCCTGGAACAAACCTACGCCTGGATTGAACAACGTGTCGGAAACAACCCGGTTGGTCAGGATTCAACCAGGGTCCATCAAACCGCCACCGGTTAGCCGCAGATGAAACTGTCCAGAAACCCCAGCCAAAATCGCAACTTCCAGCAGGCAATCCAGTACCATCAGGCCGGCCGATGGGAAGCCGCCAAGGCAACGTACAACACCGTCATCCGGCTGGAACCCGGGAACTTCCGCGCACTGAACAACCTGGGCCTGATCCTCCTGGGCGAGGGCAACAGCGATGCCGCCAAGGCACTGTTTGAGCAATCCGCGACCCAAGATCCAAATTACCCCGAAGCTCTGAACAATCTCGGCAACCTGCACCGGTCACGCGGCGACTTCGATGCGTCACAAGTATATTTCGAGCGCGCCCGACGCGCCAATCCCGCCCATGTCCCCACCCACATCAATCTCGGCCTCCTTTTCGAGTCATGCGGCAAACTCGACCACGCCATCGACTGCTACCGCGATGGACTGCAGATAAACCCCAACCTGCGAGAGGGTCATTTGAACCTCGGAAGCGCTCTCCAGCGCTCCGGCCTCGCAGACGAGGCGATCGTCTGTTACCAAAAGGCCGCCGAACTTGACCCAAATTACGCCGAACCACTGAACAATCTCGGAACCTTGTTCCAGTCACGCGGCGACTTCGACACGGCGTTGGCATATTTTGAAAAAGCAATACAGGCCAATCCCCAATACGGTATCACCCACATCAATCTCGGTCGCCTCTTCGAGTCATACGGAAAACTCGATCGCGCGATCGCCTGCTATCGGAATGGACTTCAGATAATCCCCAATTCGCCCGAGGGTCATTTGAACCTCGGAAACGCCCTGCAGCGCTCCGTGCAAATAGACCAAGCGATCGCCTGTTATCAGCAGGCGATCGCGCTCCAGCCGGATTTTGCAATCGCCTATGCCAACCTCGGGGCAGCTCTCCAGGCGCAAGGCAAAGTCACCCCCGCCATGGCCGCCCTGCAACAGGCGCTGCGTCTGCAGCCAGATCAAATCGACGCCTTGCTAAACCTAGGCAACGTCATGACCGCGCTCGGTCGGATCGATGAAGCAATCAACTGCTACGAACGCATCCTCGCCTTGCAACCCGCCCACGCAGGCGCCCTCAGCAACCAGCTTCTCGCCCTCAACTACGTCGATTCGATTTCACCCCCGGAACTCGCACAACGATCCTTCAAGGCCGGTGCCCAAATCCAGCAAAACCTCCCCGCTACCCGATCAGGCAACGATCCCCAGCCCGGCAAGCGGCTGCGAGTGGGCTATGTCTCGCCGGATTTCCGCAGCCACGCCGTGGCCTACTTCCTCGAACCGCTGATGCGCGCGCACGACCGCGCCGAAGTAGAGGTCTTCTGCTACGCCGAAGTCAGCGTCCCCGACCGCGTGACCGCCCGGTTCCAGTCGCTGGCGGATCATTGGCGATGGACGGTCGGGGTTGGCGACGAAGAACTGGCCGCGCAAATCCGCGCCGACGACATCGATATCCTCATCGATGTCGCAGGCCATTCAGCCAACAACCGCCTGCCGGTATTCGCCAGGCGGCCCGCACCGGTGCAGGTCACGTGGCTGGGTTACCCAAACACCACCGGCCTGGCCAGCATCGACTACCGCCTGATCGACGCCATCACCGACCCGCCGGGTGCAGCCGACAAACTTGCTGCCGAAACATTGCTCCGGATCGACGGAGGTTTCCTCTGTTACCAACCGCTGGACGATGCGCCTGAACCTGCTCCCTTCGCGGATGCCGGATTCATTACTTTCGGATCGTTCAACAATCTCGCGAAACTCTCCGACACGACCCTCCAGGTATGGG
>JAQGHW010000940.1 GCA_028291505.1 Rhodopila sp.
AAGATGAGACGTATCGGACATGCTGCACCCGTGGTCCCTTGATGTTCGCTAGTCGCACGGACATAGTAGATAGCGCACAAAATACGGATACCTGCCCTTGTGTCAAATCCGATGCCGCGTTGACGCCAGGCCGTCGGCGGGCATTGTCACGGTAACCGACCCGAAGGAGGATTCCCGACTGAAACTGTTCGGTCGGGACGGACATGGTTGGGAGCAAGCGTGTGATTGATCTCGTTCGGCGATATCGCGAGGCGTTCTCCGCACCGGATCGCACGGTCGTGCAGATGCTGTTGCGGGCAGCACGTCAGTTCGGAGACATGCCATTCATCAAAGCGCCCGGTGGCAGCTTCACCTTCGCCGAGGCGCCGCAACTGGTGGGTGCACGCGCGGGCGCGTTCTCCGCGGCCGGTGTGAGACGCGGCGATGTGGTCGCCGTGATGTGCGACAATCATTTGGATTTCGCGCTGACCTTCCTGGCGGCAGGATGGGCCGGGTGCACGATCCTGCCAATCAACACGGCCTGCAAGGGACCGCAGATCGAAGAGTTCCTGCGCCGTTCAGCCGCCGTTCTCCTCGTGATCCACGAAAACTTCCTGAAGACGCTCGACCTGGTTGATCTCTCGGGCCTTCCCGTGCGCGACGTTTGGGTGCTGGGCAGCGGCCAGCTATCTCGCGCGTCGAATCCGCTCCGAACCGATCCTGGCCGGGGAGCGCATGTAGAACCGGCCGAAGCACGACCAGGCGACAGCTTGCTCCTTCTATTTACGTCCGGAACAACCGGGCCGGCCAAGGGCGTAGTGTGTCCTAACGCTCAATTCTTCTGGTGGGGCGTGCATACGGCCAACCAACTTCAGTTGAAAAATGGCGATATCCTGCACACCGCCTTGCCGCTGTTTCATGTAAATGCGTTGAACACTTTATTTCAGGCGCTCCTCGTCGGCTGTACCGTTGTGCTCGAAGAGCGTTTCTCGGCCTCGCGATTTTATGCTCGTCTGAACGAAAGCGCAGCAACGGTCACGTTCGTGCTGGGCGCGATGGTACCGATTCTGCTCGCACGCGCGCCTGCCGACGAGGAGCAAACGCATCGCGTGCTGCGCGCGCTGGGGCCCGGCGTGCCCGACCATCTTCGTGAAGAGTTCGAGAGAAGAACCGGAATCCAGCTCATCAACGGTTTCGGTTCAACCGAGACGAACTTCGTCATCGGATGGCAATTTGGCCAACCGCGGGGCGACGGCATGGGCCGTTTACTCGACGGTTTCCAGGCTCGCGTGGTCGATTGCGAGGACGCGCCTGTACCTCACGGAACGCCCGGCGAACTCGTCCTGCGCGCGACAGAGCCGCACGCCTTCATGACGGAGTATCTCGGCATGCCGGAGGCCACCCTCGCGGCCACTCGAAACATGTGGTTCCATACTGGCGACCGAGTGGTAAGGCGAGAGGACGGCACGTTTCACTTCGTCGATCGGATCAAGGACGTCATCCGGCGGCGCGGCGAGAACATCTCGTCCTTCGAGATCGAGAGTATCCTGAATGCCCACCCCGGAATCGCCGTCGCCGCGGCCTACCCGGTCGCGTCGGAGCTGGCGGAGGACGAGGTGATGATCGCCGTTCAGTTAACCGGCGGCCACGTCCTTACCGAGCGCGAGATCATCGAATATTGCGTACCACGCATGCCCTACTTCGCTGTGCCACGCTTCGTGATGATGGTACCGGAACTGCCGCGCACCCCAACCGGAAAGCTCGAGAAGTATAAGCTGCAAGCTATAGGTCGGGGCGCAGGTAGCTGGGATCGCGAAGAGCACGGCATAAAGGTCACGCGCTGACGAGCCGTTCGAACACACACCCCGGAGATTGGTCCGCCATGACAAGCCCGAGCGGTTACCAGGGCATTGTGTTGTGCTCACCCGTGACCATCCCGTATGTCCGGCGATCTGAACGATCCGCACGATGGTTGGTGGCGCGTGCGATCGCGGCGATGCTGCCAGTCAGACGGAGGCGGCGTCGATCGCGCCGGCTGGCATCCCGCTTGCAACGCACTCAGGCAGTTTCTTTAGATTGCCGGATTGAGCGGAGGCCTGCATGTTCCACCTCGGATGGTTTGTCGGAAAAGGCTATTCGGTGCACGCCTGGAACCAGCCCTGGAGTGGTTCCATCGGAACCGACTGGGCAGAGCCCGATCTCTACCTCGATCTCGCCCGGGCACTGGAACGCGCCTGCTTCGACTACATGCTCATCGAGGACGGATCGTTCGTCGCGGATGCCTATCAGGGTTCACCGGAATGGTATCTGCGCAACGCCTATGCCGTTCCGAAATCCGATCCGCTGCCCCTTGTCCCACTGCTCGGCTACGTCACCAAGCGGCTCGGAATCGTTGCAACTGTCACCACCAGCTTCTATCCCCCGTTTCTCGCCGCACGTCTGGGCGCCACGCTGGATCATCTCACCCACGGCCGGGTGGGGCTGAACATCGTCACTGCACATAACGACCGGGCTGCGCAAAACTTCGGCCTCGACCGGCATTATGAGCACGACCTGCGCTATGAAATGGCCGACGAGTGGATGGAGGTCGTCAACCGCCTGTGGGCATCGTGGCAGCCGGGCGCGGTCGTCGCCGACCCGGAAAGCGGGGTTTTTGCCGATCCGACCAAGGTCCATCCCATCCACTTCGAGGGTCGGTTCTACAAATCCCGCGGCCCGTTGAACACCGTGCCAGGGCCGCAGGGGCGCCCGGTCATATGCCAGGCCGGTGGCTCGCCCGCTGGCATCGCATTCGCCGCCAAGCATGCGGACAGTGTCATCGCCAAGGTTCGCGGCGCAGCGGCCGCCAAGTCGTTCCGGCAGCGCATGACCGCACACATGGACCAACTCGGCCGCAATCCCAGCGACTGCAAGGTCCTGTTCGCCACCTCGGTCGTGATCGGCGAGACCATGCAAGAGGCACGCGAAAAGCGTGCCCGCATGACGGCCGCACTGGCAAACTCGATGGAGAGCCGGCTTGCCGGCATGGCGTATCTCAGCATGGTCGATTTCTCCAAATACGACCTCGACGCGCCGTTGCCCGAAATCAAGACGAATGCGTCGCGCGCGTCGTTCGAGGCTTACCTGTCCGGCGACGGCCGCAAGACACTCCGCGAGATGCTGCTTGACCCGAGCGGCGGCGGCCTGGACTTCGTCGGCACGCCCGACAGCATCGCGGCCGAGATGGGCGAGATGATGCAGGACATCGGCGGTGATGGAATCCTGATTCAGGACCCGCTGACCCGCAAGACCATCGTGGAGATCACCGACGGCCTGGTTCCGGCCTTGAAACGACGCGGACTGGTTCGCTCATCCTATGATCACGCGCATTTCCGCGACAATTTGCTGGCCTTCTGACCGTATCGCGCGCCGGGTTGGCGCGGCGGAGACGGGCCATAAAAGTATCATGCGACCTCTTCCTCGGTCTTGGTCACCATGCGCAGAAAGCGCCGGGTACGTTCCTGGCTGGGATGATCCAGCACCTGCTCCGGCGAGCCCTGTTCCACGATCACGCCGCCGTCCATGAACAGGATGCGATCGGCAACATCGCGGGCAAAACGAACCTCGTGGGTGACAATGATCATCGTCATGCCCGCTTCGGCGAGGCCGCGAATGACCGCCAGAACCTCTCCCACCAGTTCCGGATCCAGCGCCGAGGTCGGTTCGTCGAACAGCATCACCCGCGGGGACACCGCCAGGGCACGGGCGATCGCCACGCGCTGCTGCTGGCCGCCGGACAACTGGTGCGGAAAATGTCCGGCATGCCGTGACAGGCCGACGGCGGCAAGCAGACGCAGGCCAATGGCGACGGCTGCATCGGGGGATTGCCGATAAACCGCAATCGGCGCCTCGGTTATGTTGTCCAGCGCAGTCCGGTGCTCGAACAGATTGAAGTGCTGGAACACCATGCCGATACGGGCCCGTGCGCGGGCCTGCGCCAGCTTCCGCGTGGGACGCAGGCCGCCGCCCGGTATCGTCTCGTATCCGACATGACTGCCATGGACTGTGATCTCACCCCAATCGACCGGCTCAAGGTGATTGATCAGCCGCAGCAGCGTGCTCTTGCCGGACCCACTAGGTCCCATGATCACCACGACCTCGCCGGTATGGACGGTCAGATCGACGCTTTGCAGGACTTCCCGATCACCATAGGACTTTTGGACGTTCCGGCAGACCACGCACGGATCGGACTCCCCACTCGCGAGGTCCCGGCAGATACTGGCGATCAGCACGGGCAAGCGTTCGCGCGGCGGTTCCGGACGCGCCGCCTCCTTGCGCAGCGGCAGCCTTGTGCGTCCGAACTTCAAGAGCAGATGCCGCCCGAACCCCTCGCGCTTCTCGCGCATGAAGTCGAAGCGGCGTTCGGCGACAACCTGTCCAACCGCCACCGCGCTTGTCATCGCCAGGTAGATCAGTCCGGCGGCGGTGAACACTTCGAAGAAGCGGAAGTTCTGCGCGACGATCTGCTCCGCGCGGAACGTCAGTTCGTTGACGAAGATCACCGACGCGATCGACGTCCCCTTGATCAGGCTGATCGTCTGGTTGGCCAGGGCCGGCAGGATCGCCCGCATCGCCTGGGGCAGGATGATACGTCGAAGCGTCAGCAAAGGCGGCATGCCCAGCGCCGCCGCGGCAACGCTCTGGCTGCGATTCACCGACAGGATGCCGCCGCGAATGATCTCGGCGGTGAACGCTGCCTCGTTCAGGGAGAAGCCGACGACCGCCGTGGTGAACGTGCCGAAGGTCAGGCCCACCGCAGGCAGCACGTCGAAGATGAACACGAGTTGCAGCAGCAACGGCGTGCCGCGCATGAACCAGATGTAGCACCAGGCGATCCCGCTGAGCACGGAACTCCGCGACAATCGAAGCATCGCCAGTCCAAGGCCGAGGACCAACCCGGCCACCATCGCCAATCCCGCGATTTCAAGCGCCAGCAGGGCCCCCTGCAGCATGAACGAAGACGTCAAATAACCGGCGAGATGGGTCTGCATGACGGCTATCCGGCAACGTCGCCGGCGGCCAGTGCGGACCTTCAACGGATCGGATCGCCGGAGATGACGCTTGTCGATGCAGATGTCGCCCTCAGCCCTGTGGCCTGCACCCTTTTGAGGCGCTCGGTCCCGCCACTGCCCGGCCGTCGGCACCGCCACACCCGGTCTCGCGCGGCGGCAGGTCGCTTCAAGCTATAGGTCCCTCATCAACCGAATGGCGGTCCTCATTTCGTCAGGATCTCGGGGGGCAGCAGCAGCTTCGGATCCAGCTTGTACGATGTGTAAATCTTCGCAATCTCACCCGTGGCCAAAATGGCGGTCATAGCGTCGGCGATCGCCTGTTGAAGTTCGGTGCGTCCCTTGGCGACGCCGACCCCGACCTTGATATCAGGCAGGAAGCCGAACCCGGTTTCCAGGTTCGGCCGTTCAGCCGCCGCCGCGGCCCCCATCGCCGAGGACGACAGCACGACATCGGCGCGGTTCGTCTCGATCATCTGCCACGCGCTGGGCCTGTCCTGATAGGTGTTGATGTCGATGGCAGGCTTCCCGTCATCGGTGCATTTCTGGTTGAGGCTGCTGAGCAGCAGCGCCTCGACCGTGCCGAGGCCCGCAACGGCGCGAACGCCGCACAGGTCGGCCAGCGATTTGATGTTCTTCGGATTGCCCTTGTGCAGCACAGCGCTGTCGGACGCCAGGCTGTACAGGACATAATCGATGGTCTTGGCCCGTTCGGCCGTATAGTAGAGATCGTCCCACATGAGATCGATCCGTCCCGCCGCGACGGCCGGCAGCAAGCCAGACCACGCGCCGACCTGGAAGGCCACCGGAACGCCGATGCACGCGAACACCGCCCGCGCGTAGTCCGCATCCGCGCCCAGCAGATGATCGGGGTTCTCCGGGTCATGGAAGCTGTAGGGCAACGACACGCCGTCCTGACCGACCACAATGGTCTTGCCGGCAAGGCTGGGATAGCGCATGGCCACCTTGTCAGGCTCGCAGGGCTTCACGTCAGCGGCGCGTGCCGCCGCAGCCGAGCAGAGCAGCAGCACGCCGCAAATCGGACCCGTGAGCCACGTTCGTGCCTGCATCATCATCGCATCGATCCCTCAAACCAGGCGGTGCAGCGATAGCCGTGTTCGATGCTTCGACCGGCTGGTCGTTCGGGATTGCCTGTCGTCGAACACCACCATGGATAAGCAACCCATGTGCCAGTGGTCCCGGGATATGAAAGAGGCACAGGCGGTTCCTGCGTTCGGTTGATGCCGCGAGGGGGTTTGGTGCAGACGCAGTATGAAGATCGCACGCCGTGGGAGAAAATTTGCGACAGAACCCTTCAGATCGCCGTTGGGGGTGGTGCAGCCTATCCACCGGTCCGTCCGACAACGCGACCTGGGCCAAAGTGGCACGGCGCGTGCTTCGTCCAACGCTGCGCAAAAGGGATATAGAGTATGGCCGGCAACCCGTTTCACCTCGCCTGGTTCCTCCAGGGTTCGAGCATCCAGGCATGGGGCGAGCAGTGGAGCGGCAATATCAGCGAGGAGTGGATGTCCGCAGAGATGTTCCTCGATCTCGCCCGCTCGATCGAGCGGGCCTGTTTTGACTACCTGCTGATCGAGGACAGCATCTATATCGGCCAGAACTGGCAGAACTCGCGGGACATGTTCCTTAAGAACGGCATGTCGGTTCCCAGGCAGGAGCCATCGGTCGTGGCATCGCTGATGATGGCAGCGACCTCCCGCCTCGGCATTGTGCCAACACTGTCCACTTTCGCCTACCACCCGTATCTGACCGCGCGCATCGTAGGCACGCTGGACCAGGTCTCGGGTGGCCGGGCCGGCTGGAACATGGTGACCGGAAGTTCGGATTATTCGGCGCAGAATTTCGGGCTGGACAAGCTGCCCGAGCACGACACGCGCTACGAGATGGCTGCGGAATACATCGATATCGTAACGCAACTGTGGGACTCGTGGGAGCCGAATGCCATCGTCGCCGACCGCAAGAGCGGTGTGCTGATCGACCCGGCGAAGGTGCATACGATTGACCATCGGGGCGACTACTATGCCAGCCGCGGCCCGCTGAACTCCGGCCCATGTCCCCAGGGCCGCCCGGTCATCGCGCAGGCAGGCGGTTCGGCCAAGGGGCGGGCGATCGCCTCGAAATATGCCGACACCATTGTCGCACATCCGAAAGGAGTGCAGGCGATGAAGGACTATCGGGACGACGTCCGCGCCCGCATGGCCGCGGACGGCCGCGATCCGGATAGCTGCAAGGTGCTGTTTATGGCGACGCCTGTACTGGCCAACACCGATGAGGAAGCCCGGGCTCGCGCAGCCAGGCGCGGCGTCGCCTCGACCGAGGAGGTCAACCGGCGCCTGGCCCAGATGGGGTGGACCACCAACATCGATTTCTCCAGCTACGACCTGGATGCACCAGTAGGAGAGCTGACGACCAACGGCCACCAGTCCAGCCTGGCCAACTTCATGCGTAAGGCAGGTGGACGCACATTGCGCGAAGCGATCCTGGCGTACACCAGCCATGGCGGCTGCGTGGACCTTGTTGGCTCGCCGGACTCGGTTGCCGCGCAAATGGACGAAGTGATGCAGGAAGTAGGCGGCGACGGTTTCTTGCTGGTGCTGCCAAACGTCAGTCGAAAGACGGTCATGGAGGTCACCGACGGCCTGGTGCCCGCGCTGCAGCAACGCGGCCTGGTACGTCGCGGCTACACGCACAAGCAGTTTCGAGACAATCTACTGGAGTTCTGAAACGACGCCTGCGAATGCCGCCCTCCGCATCTGGCGCGATATTGCCGGAATTGTGACTCCGGCTACCGAGGTCAACGCTGATTCGGAGGAAGCTCGGTCTTGTGACCCAGTAATACCAGCGCCCCGAAGGGTTGACTGGTATGCGCGCAGGGTTGGAGTGGCGGCTGCGCGCGAAATCAATAAGATACCAGCGGCCCGCCAATTCGACGAAGAGTCAATACTTCGGGCCGCTGGTATTAAAGCATGATCGCGCTGGGCGGCCAGCGTTTCGTTGGCGTCAGC